>CAZNCO010000201.1:0-7694 GCA_964571345.1 uncultured Ohtaekwangia sp. | reverse complement strand
GTTATAAAAGGCAAGCGATTGCCTGGTCGCATGGGTGGTGAGCGCGTTAAGAACACCAACCTCAAGGTGGTGAAGATCATTGCTGATCAAAATTTGATTTTAGTGAGTGGCTCTATTCCAGGTTCCAAGAATTCAACGATAATCCTTCAAAAGTGATGGACTTAGCAATTGTAAAATATAGCGGAGAAAAAACCGGAAGAAACGTTAGTCTTTCAAACGAGGTTTTCGGTATCGAACCTAACGATCACGCAATTTATTTGGATGTGAAAAGCTTCTTGGCCAACCAGCGTCAGGGAACGCACAAGTCAAAGCAGCGTAACGAAATCACTGGTTCATCTAAGAAAATCAAGAAACAAAAAGGCACTGGTGGTGCTCGTGCGGGTAACATCAAAAACCCTCAGTTCAAAGGTGGTGGTCGTATCTTCGGTCCTACACCTCGCGACTACTCCTTCAAACTCAATAAGAAAGTAAAAGACCTCGCTCGTAAGTCAGCGCTTACTTATAAGGCAAAAGATAATTGCATTGCTATAGTTGAGGATTTCAACTTTGAAGCTCCAAAGACCAAGCAGTTCCAGGCAATGTTAAAGTCATTGGCATTGAATGATAAGAAAACGTTGTTAGTGCTTCCTGAAGTAAAAAAGAATGTAGTTCTATCAGGAAGAAACCTTAAGAATGCAAAAGTGATTACCGCTTCTCAGATCAACACATATGATGTTCTTCACGCAGAGCAGTTGATCCTCTCAGAGAGTTCGGTAGAAAAAATTCAAAACCTTCTTAACCAAGCTTAATCATGAGTATTTTAAAAAGCCCGTTGGTAACAGAAAAGGTTTCTGCTCTTAACGAAAAAGGCAAGTATGGTTTCATCGTGGAGGCTACTGCCAACAAGGTTGAGATTAAGAAAGCCGTAGAGAAATTATATGGTGTAAACGTGAAGAACGTGAACACGATCAATGTACTTGGTAAGAAGAAAACACGCTTTACAAAGGCCGGAACATTGGAAGGCCGCAAGCCGGATTACAAGAAAGCTATTGTAACCCTTGCACAAGGTGAAGTGATCGATTTTTATAGCAACGTTTAAGAGATTAGGTCATGGCAATGAAGAAACTAAAACCAGTAACACCGGGTACCCGTCACAGGTTATCACCTGGCTTTGACGACATCACGGCATCAAGACCGGAGAAGTCGCTGGTTAAGACAATAAAAAAGACTGGCGGTCGCAATAGCGAAGGCCGCATGACGATGAGATACATCGGTGGAGGTCACAAACAAAAATTGCGTTTGGTAGATTTCAAGCGCGACAAGTTTGGTGTTCCTGCAGTTGTTAAGTCTGTAGAATATGATCCTACCCGCACAGCTCGTGTAGCTCTTTTATATTATGCAGACGGATCTAAGTCATACATCGTTGCTCCGCAAGGAATTAAGGTTGGACAGACCGTGGTTTCAGGCGCTGATGTAGCTCCTGAAGTTGGAAATGCTTTACCGCTTTCTAAAATTCCAGTAGGTACTGTTGTACATAACGTAGAGATTAAGCCTGGCACAGGTGCAGCAATTGCCCGCAGTGCAGGATCATTTGTTCAGCTGGTAGCAAGAGAAGGTGCTTATGCAACGCTTCGCATGCCATCCGGTGAAATGAGAAATGTTCTTGTAAACTGCATGGCGGTAGTTGGTGCAGTTTCAAATGCCGAGCACATGAATGAAAAAGTGGGTAAGGCTGGCCGTAGCCGCTGGAGAGGTATTCGTCCTCGCACACGCGCGGTTGCTATGAACCCTGTAGATCACCCGATGGGTGGTGGTGAAGGTCGTGCATCCGGAGGTCACCCTCGTTCACGTAAAGGCTTATTGGCGAAAGGCAAGAAGACTCGTCATCCAAAAAAATATTCTGATAACTTAATCATTGCAAGGAGGAAGAAATAATGGGAAGGTCAGTTAAAAAAGGTCCGTATTTAGACGCCCGCCTGGCGAAGAAAGTTCAGGTAATGGAGCAGTCTGGTAAAAAGTCTGTGATCAAAACCTGGTCGCGCAGATCTACGATCACTCCCGATTGCATCGGTCACACTTTTGCTGTGCATAACGGAAATAAGTTTATTCCTGTTTATGTGACAGAAAATATGGTAGGCCATAAGTTGGGTGAATTTGCACCTACCCGTACCTTCAAAGGTCACTCAGGTAATAATAAGTCAGAGGCTTCAAAATAATCAGGCAAAACATTTAGATACCTGAACAATGGAAACAGAAAAGAAAAAGAAAAGATCAGTTGTAAAAAGGGAGAAATTAGAAGCTATCAAAGAAGCGGCTAAGAAAGGACCTTCAACTGCATATTTGAACAACTCACCTTCTTCTCCTCGTAAGATGAGATTGGTGGCTGACATGATTCGTGGAATGCGTGTAAGCAAAGCCCTATCGGTGTTGAAATACGACACCAAGCATCCGGCTGCTAAATTAGAGAAGTTGTTGTTGTCAGCGATCAATAACTGGGAAGCTAAGAATACTGATGTGAAGTTGGAGGAAGCTGACCTTTATGTGAAGGAAGTATTTGTTGGCGGAGGAAGAATTTTGAAGCGTCTGCGTCCGGCTCCACAAGGACGTGGCCACAGAATCAGAAAGCGTTCAAACCATGTAACATTAGTGGTTGACAGAATGCCTGCGAAAGAAAATCAATCAACAGCAAAAGAAACGAAAGAATAATGGGACAGAAAATTAACCCTGTAGGCTTAAGACTCGGCATTACCCGCGGATGGGATTCTGCATGGTACGGTGGCAAGACTTTCGCTGACAAACTGGTTGAAGACCACAAAATCAGAAAATATGTAGATGCCCGTATTCAAAAAGGGGGTATCGCAAAAGTTGTGATTGAGCGCACATTGAAGAGAATCACCCTTACTATTCATACTGCTCGCCCAGGTGTTGTGATTGGAAAAGGAGGAACTGAAGTTGATAAAATCAAAGAAGAATTAAAGAAGCTTACCAACAAGGATGTTCAAATAAACATCTTTGAAATTAAGCGTCCTGAACTGGATGCTAAGTTGGTTGGCGAGTCAATCGCTCAACAATTGGAGGCTAGAATTTCTTACCGCAGAGCGATGAAGCAAGCAATTGCCTCAACCATGAGAGTGGGCGCTGAAGGTATCAAAGTAAAATTGTCCGGCCGTTTGGCAGGTGCTGATATGGCCCGCACTGAGCAATATAAAGAAGGACGAATTCCATTGCACACACTTCGTGCTGACATTGATTACGCAATTTCTGAAGCACAAACAGTGTACGGAAAGATTGGTATCAAGGTATGGATCTTCAAAGGTGAAGTATATGGTAAGCGCGACCTTTCCCCTAACGTAGGGATGGTAAGCAATACCGGTGGTGATAACAAAGGTGGTGCATCTCAGAGCGGTGGTGGAGACAGAAGAAGAGGCGGAAAAGGTGGCGACAGAGGTGAGCGCGGTGAAAGAAATGACCGTGGCGAAGGACGTAGAAACAAGAAATAATATTTAGAAATTTTTAATGTAGCAAACCATGTTACAACCGAAGCGTACGAAGTTCAGGAAAATGCAAAAAGGAAAGGTGAAAGGTCTAGCGACCCGTGGTCACCAGATTTCCTTTGGTTCATTCGCCCTGAAAGCATTGGAACCAGGATGGATCACAGCTCGTCAATTGGAAGCAGCCCGCGTGGCGCTTACCCGCGCCATGAAGCGCGAAGGTCAGGTTTGGATCCGGATCTTCCCGGATAAGCCAATTACCAGAAAACCAGCCGAAGTTCGTATGGGTAAAGGTAAAGGTGCTCCAGAATACTGGGTGGCAGTGGTGAAGCCTGGTACCATTTTGTTTGAAGCAGGTGGAGTTACCATGCAAACTGCAAAGGAAGCATTGGCGTTGGCGGATGGAAAATTGCCGATCAAGACCAAGTTTTCAGTGCGCAAGGATTATGTAGAACAAGCTGCTAAAGCATAAAAAATGAAAAACGCAGAAATTAAAGGCCTGTCAGTGGCTGAATTGAATGAAAAAATCGGAAGCGAGCAAGAGGCGCTTCGCAAGGTTAAGTTTGCGCACCAGGTATCGGCAATTGAAAACCCGATGAAGATCAAGGAGACGCGCAAGTTGATCGCTCGTTTGAAAACAGAATTGACAGCTAAACAACGCCAAAAATAATCTTCCATGGAAAGGAATAGTCGTAAAGAAAGGGTCGGAAAAGTAGTAAGCAACAAAATGCAAAAGTCCATTACTGTTGCCATCGACCGTAAGGAAAAACATCCGATGTATGGAAAATTCATGAACAAGACAACCAAGTTCACTGCTCATGACGAGAAGAATGAGGCTGGGATTGGCGATGTGGTGCGCATCATGGAAACACGCCCATTGAGCAAGAATAAAAGATGGAGACTTGTTGAGATCATCGAAAAAGCTAAGTAACAATGATACAGACCGAGAGCAGGCTTACCGTAGCAGATAACAGTGGCGCCAAAGAGGTGCTGTGTCTGCACGTATTGGGTGGAACGCACAGACGTACTGCCAGCGTAGGCGATAAAATTGTGGTAACCGTAAAATCAGCTTTACCTACCAGCCAGATTAAGAAAGGTACTGTTAGCAAAGCTGTGATTGTACGCACCAAAAAAGAAGTACGTAGAAAAGACGGATCCTATATTCGCTTTGAAGATAACGCAGCCGTGCTTTTGACGGCTCAGGATGAACCTCGTGGCACCCGTATTTTCGGTCCCGTGGCACGTGAACTTCGCGAGAAGCAGTTCATGAAAATTGTATCACTTGCACCTGAAGTATTGTAAGAGTTATGGAAAGAAAATTAAATAAGCAGCCCAAGTTGCACATTCGCAAAGGCGACATGGTAAAAGTGTTGGCCGGGGATGATCGCAACAAAGAAGGCAAAGTGTTGGAAGTGCTTGTGAGCAAGAACCGTGCGATTGTAGAAGGCATCAACATTATCACGAAGCACCAAAAGCCATCTGCAGGGAAGCCTGAAGGTGGAATTAAAAAGGTGGAAGGAAGTGTTCACATCAGCAACCTGATGTTGATCGATCCTTCTTCTGGCAAGCCAACTCGTACTGGCCGTAAAGCCAACGAGAAAGGAAAATTGCAGAGATATTCAAAGAAAACTGGACAATTCATTAAGTAATAACGTCATGGCAGCGCCCAGATTAAAAGAAAAATACCTGAAGGAGATCGTGCCCGGTCTGAAGCAGAAGTTTCAGTACAAATCGGTAATGCAGGTTCCTAAAATTGAAAAAATCTCAATCAATAAAGGAATTGGTGCAGCTGTTGCTGACAAGAAATTGATTGACGTAGGATTGGAGGAAATAACTTCAATTACAGGTCAGAAAGCCGTAGCAACTCGCTCTAAGAAAGATATCTCTAACTTCAAATTGAGGGGTAATCAGGCGATTGGTGCTAAAGTTACCCTTCGTGGTGATCGGATGTATGAGTTCATGGATCGCCTGATGAACGTAGCTCTTCCAAGAGTTCGTGACTTCAAAGGAGTGAGCGATAAAGGTTTTGACGGTCGTGGAAATTATACCTTGGGTGTGAAAGAGCAGATCATTTTCCCTGAAATTTCAATTGACAAAGTGACCCGTATCAATGGTATGGACATTACGTTTGTAACGAGTGCGCAGACAGATGAAGAAAGTTATGAGCTCCTGAAAGCCTTCGGGATGCCGTTTGTAAATAAAAACTGATTATGGCTAAATTATCAATTGTAGCAAGAGACCGCAAGAAGGAAGCTTTGGTTAAGCGTTATGCCGAAAAACGTAAGGCTTTGAAGGAGGCTGGTGATTATGCCGCGTTGGATAAACTTCCACGCAGTTCATCGGCAGTTCGCCTTCGTAGCCGTTGCAAGCTCACAGGAAGACCAAGAGGTTACATGAGCAAGTTCGGTGTATGTAGAAACCAGTTCCGCCAATTGGCTAGCGATGGGAAAATCCCAGGGCTTACCAAGGCAAGCTGGTAAAAAGCTCAAAATATAGGTTGCTGAGTATCCAAGGTCGCCAGCGAAATAATCTATGGCGAAACCAGGTAACAGTTTGGAGAACCCAATTTGTTAATTATCTTTGCAGCCCGTTTAATAAAACGGGTTTGCTTTTTTAAAGTGAATAGATATGAAAATTACTGATCCAATAGGAGATTATTTAACCCGGGTGCGCAATGCCATAAAGGCACGCCATCGTGTGGTGGAAGTTCCAGCTTCCAACCTCAAAAAGGAAATGACAAAAGTACTTTTTGATAAAGGCTATATCTTAAACTATAAGTTTGAGGATACTGAAAATAAGCAAGGAAAAATAAAAATTGCCTTGAAGTACAATCCTGAGACGAAGGAATCTGCCATTACAAAATTGGAACGCGTAAGTTCACCTGGTTTGCGTCAGTATAGGGGATCAGCAGAGTTGCCAAAGGTTTTGAACGGCCTGGGTATAGCAATCCTCTCCACTTCCAAGGGTGTGATCACCGATAAGGAAGCGAAAGCGATGAATGTAGGTGGTGAAGTATTGTGTTACATCTATTAATTGAATAAGAAATGTCACGAATAGGAAGACTACCAATATCTCTCCCAAAAGGTGTAACATTCACCTTCTCGGAGGCAGACCATAAAGTTGTTGTGAAGGGCCCGAAAGGTGAATTAAAGCAGGTTATTGACCGTGACTTCAAAATCACTCAGGAAGAAGGCAATGTACTGGTTCACAGACCCACAGAGCAAAAGCGCCACAAAGCAATGCACGGCTTGTACCGCGCATTGATTGCCGGAATGGTTGAAGGTGTGAGCAATGGATACAAAAGACAACTCGAAATCATTGGTGTAGGATACAAGGCGGCTGCTCAAGGAAATGTTCTTGACCTAAGTCTTGGATTTTCACACAGCGTGATTGTAGCAATTCCATCTGAGTTGAAAGTTCAGGCCGTTCAGGAGAAAGGTCAGAACCCTATGATCATCTTGGAAGGAATTGATAAGCAGTTGATCGGTCAGGTGGCTGCTAAGATTAAGTCACTGCGCCCTGTAGAACCTTACAAAGGAAAGGGTATCCGTTATGTTGGTGAATTTGTACGCAGAAAAGCAGGTAAGGCTGCCGCTAAATAATTGACGATATGCCTAATATAAAGAACAGAACCAAGCGGATTAAATTAAGCATCCGCAATAAAGTAGAAGGCACTCCGGCAAGGCCGAGACTGTCTGTATTCAAGAGCAATTCGGCAATATATGCCCAGGTTATTGATGACACTAAAGGATTTACTTTAGTATCAGCTTCTTCAAAGGAAGTAGATGAGAAGAAGAAGTCAGTTAATATTGAACTATCAAAGACGGTAGGCAAGAAATTGGCTGAAAAGGCAATTGCAAGCGGTATCAAAGACATCGTTTTTGACCGTAACGGAAAATTGTATCACGGAAATATCAAAGCCCTGGCCGAAGGTGCCCGGGAGGGAGGTTTAAACTTTTAAGCATGACACAAAGTAACGTCAGCACGGTAAAAGCCAGCGAAATCGACTTAAAAGAGAAAGTCGTAGCCATTCAGCGAGTAGCGAAGGTGGTAAAGGGTGGTCGTAGATTTAGCTTCGCTGCCATCGTGGTAGTTGGAGATGGTAATGGTGTGGTAGGTTACGGTCTTGGCAAAGCCAATGAAGTAACAGATGCTATTACAAAGGGTATTGATGATGCAAAGAAGCACCTTGTAAAAGTGCCTATTATAAAGGGTACAGTTCCC
>CAZNCO010000200.1:0-7708 GCA_964571345.1 uncultured Ohtaekwangia sp. | reverse complement strand
GGCTTTGCCAGTTTGGAGATTGGTAAGTGCAAGATCATAATCTGTTTGAGTGGCCACACTTTCATCGTAAAGCTTTTTGGTTCGCGCAAACTCTCGTGCATATTGGTCCGCCTGAGCCTGGGCTTTGTCAAGGTTTGCCTGGGCGTCATCGCGAGAAGCCGCCAGAAATGTTGAGTCCAGAATTGCGATTATCTGCCCGCGTTTTACGACAGAATTAAAGTCGACAAATAATTTTGCTACGGTGCCGTTTACCTGAGTACCTACTTGCACAGTCGTGTCTGCACTTACTGTTCCTGTGGCGGTGACGATAGTTGTAATATTTCCTCGGTCTACTTGTGCCGTGCGCCAGGCGAATACTTTTTCTTGATTTTTAAATAGCCAAAAATAAGAAACCGCACCAGCGAGGGCCACTACAATAACTGCTGCTAAAAGTTTGAATTTTTTCATGAGCTTTAAAGACTTCACTCATCGAAAATACCTTTAACACTGTTGTAACCAAATGACACTTGTCAGTTTAACATCCAACTGTTGTCAGAAATAATAAAGAAGTGCTGCACATTCACACTTATAGATTTTTTTGATTCTTATTAAATTCTTTTAATTGCTTTGCGGATGTGTTGATAAGATTCTTCAATCTCGTCCTGAAAGTCGTGGTAAGTTTCTTTTGCTTCGTCAAATTTGTTTTTCGCACCGGCCCAGATCTTTTTGATCTCCCGGCTTGCATCGTTCATTCCGTTTCTGAAACCGTCTTTGATTTCAAACTTTTTCAGCGTGAAGCGCAGTCGCAATATCTCCATTTTAAGTTTGAACTTTTCAAATTCGTGGATAGCATCGGTGAGTAGATGACTGTTGGCAAACTTCTCTTTGAGTGTGTATTCAAGGTCGGCCATGGCCAGAATGATTTTGCTTTTTTGCTTTTCAAATAGGTCTCCTGTTACAGCCTTTTCCGCCTTGAGCTCTGTTTCCAACTCGGCCAGCTTGACTTTCAATTCGTCTGTGAATTCGCTGGATGTGGTGGTCTCCATTCTTTGCTTCAGGTCGGCAAGGCGAGTATTGAATTCCTTTTTTATCTCTTCGAACTTATCGGTAGCTTCTGCTTTACCCAAAGCTAGCTGAACTGCAAGTTCGTCCAATTCTTGCTGGGCAAGTGTCAGTTTATTTGCGATTTTTAATAGAATTGATTTTTCGGTAGCACTGGTGGCGGTTTCCATATAATTGTTTTAGAATAACCAAATCTACAATCCTCGCAGCAGAGGGCTAATGACGACTATCACGTTTGGGTTTGAATTTTGTCATCCAGATAAAAATCCCATGCATCAGAAGATCTTTGTTTTGAGGTACATGGTGTAAACGTGACTCAACGGGTTGCATGTGGCTGAAAATTGGGTGGTGATGAAAAGATGTACAAAGAAGTGAAAGAAACTTTGCTGAGTTTGTTTTGACCCAGATCCGAGCTTAATTTGAAAGCTCTATTTTGCCACACACCGGCTGTTCTTTTTCCGAAACAGTTTTTATTAATCGTGCTGTATCTCACATTTGTAATCCTAGATAAAAGTCATCACCAGTCCGTAACGGGCATCATTCACAAAGTAGAATTGGAGTGAGATATTGTAAAAAAATGATATGGAATTGCTAACTTATCCTCATTCTGAGTACCTCCTTGAGGCCTCGATAGATACGCTTCATGCGGAGAGTATCGAATGGTTGAACGAGATTGAGTTCTGGGGCGATGAAATTGGTTTTTTTTATAAACTATTGCATCGCCAAAAAACCAAGAATAGATTTCCTTCTGAAGAAATGGCAGACGCTGAAATGGCCTTGATCAAGTTGAACACTGATAAGCTTGATAAGTTGCGTTTGGGGGTCATAAGTCATGAACGTTTGTTATCCTCTTTTATGAAGTCAAACTCAATGCCGGAGGAACAAGTATATCGGGAAACGCATGTAAAGTTACTGTCTGACATGCATGATTTTGAAAAGGAGATTCGTGTATTCAAGCGGAATATTTTCTTGCTTGCAGAGAAACTTTGATCTCAAACCAGAATAGTAAAGAAAATCAGAGTACTTTTTTGGGTACGATACCTTTAGTCCACGTTTTGAATCGCTTCCACCAGCCGGCCTCGTAATCTGGGTTTTCTGCGAGTGTGGTGCGCCATGCATTCTCAGGCTTGCGATCTTCCTCCATGGCGTGTAGCAGGTCTGCGGCAATTTTATGATCGCGGATAACGGCCACACACTCGGTATTTAAGTTAGCACTTCTGGGATCTAAGTTGAAGGTACCAATCACGGCTATCTTCCCATCCACGACAACGGATTTTGCGTGCAGGCCAAACTTGGGTGTAAAATTCATCTTTTTCTGAAGCGCACCAGTCATAATCTTGAAGCGGATAGCGGCATCAGGTTTGAACTCATAGATGTGCACGCCAATCTTCAACAATGCTTCGCGTTCACGTTGATAGCCGCTAAAAGCCTCCAGATTATCAGTAGAAGCTAGGCTGTTGGTCAATATATTAATTATCACCCCGCGATTGATCGCTGCTTGAAATAGCTGCTGGCTTACCTGTGTTGTAATCAAGTAAGGCGACTGAATGTTAATCGATTTTTTCGCAGGCTGAATCAAAGTAATTGATTAGTCTGTGCACACACCGCTACCGCTTAGTCCCTCACTATTGTTTTTGCCAGGTATGTCACTGATGAAGGTTACACTATCTGTCCAGGTAAGCGCTCCGGTAGAAGCCATTTTTTCAAACGTAACTGGCATATTGTCTATTTTTTCACGCACCTGTGGCCAGAAGTTGTCGGGGTTACATGCGTATTGATGGAGAAAATTATACTTTACTTCGGTGTTCAAGTTATAATCGTTTGCGTCCACTACTTCGGTAACAGGTACACTGAGTGGATGATTCCAGAAGAGCTCAAACGAATTATGAACATCGCCAACTGCTTTTCCAAGTAGCAACACATCGCGGTCGCGGAAATTGTATTCATGGTCGTAGTCGAAGTATTCATCGGCAATATTGCGCCCTCCTGTGATCACGGCCTTGCCATCAGCGATAAACGTTTTGTTGTGCATCCGCTGGTTGAAGCCCTTGAAATCTGTAGCGAGATTGTAGATTTTCTGGCGGAAATTCTTACCCACGTTGGCCATTGGGTTGTAGATTTTAATCGCAAGATTTGGATGAGCATCCAGCGCCAATAATTCATCTGCATCGGCTTCTACCATGATGTCGTCAACAATCACACGCACTTGCACACCACGATCAGCGGCACGTAACAGATAATCGGAGGCAATCAGTCCGATATTATCTGCTGAAAAAATAAAGTATTGAATATCGATAGACCTTTCAGCCGATTCTGTGAGCCAAGCGCGCGCGATCATACTCGCATCACCTTCCTCCAATGTGTATACGGCTGTACTTGAATCGGCACGGGTCGCTATGGGAGCGAACTGAACCGAGAGTGGAGCTGGCCGTTCTTTCTTCAGCTGCGTGCAGTAGTCTTTAGTAATAGGCTGATAGGTGGGGCTTGGCGAACAACCTGCTATCATGAAAAAGAAAAGTATTGATTTGTAATTCTTCACCGGGGCTGAATTAAAGTTTCAAGATAGCAATGATTGATGAAATATTGGGGTGGGATGGTTGTGTTGGAAAATTTCAGGAGCGCAACTTTTTATGTGGATAAATAAATTCTCTTCTTTAATTATTTAATTTTAGCTTCTCAGATTAATATTAGTTTCAGCATTAAATTTTCAAAGATGGCACTACCCGTTAATACAGCGATACTTTCTTATGGAATGTCTGGCGAAGTTTTTCACGCTCCTTTGTTGATGGCTCATCCTGGATTTAACTTAACTACAGTTGTACAAAGAAAAAAGGAAACGGCAAAACATCATTATCCAGCGGTTAAGATCGTGCGAACCGTAGATGAAGTTATGGAGGATGCGAGTATCGAACTGGTGATTGTCAATACGCCCAATGAAACTCATTTTCCTTTCGCTGCACGGGCTCTTGAAGCAGGAAAGCATGTTGTGGTGGAAAAGCCTTTTACTGTTGTAGTGAAAGAAGCTAATGAATTAATTTCGCTTGCCAAGAGTAAAAATAAAACGCTTACAGTCTTTCAAAGCAGGCGCTGGGATGGCGATTTCCTTACGTTGAAAAAAGTAATTGAGGGAAAGTTCGTAGGAACGATTGTAGAATTCGAAGCGCATTACGATCGCTTTCGAAATTACATCGAACCGAATACCCAAAAAGAGGAACCCGGTGAAGGAAAAGGAATTCTTTATAATCTCGGCTCGCACATGCTTGATCAGGTATTGCTTTTGTTCGGTATGCCAGACGAATTGGATGCACGTATCGGAACGCAGCGCCCGGGTGGAAGGATTGACGATTTCTATGATATCCGCCTTCGATACAAGGGCTTGAGTGTAATTGTTAAGTCAAGTTACCTGGTGCGTGAGCCCGGACCGCGTTACATGCTGCATGGCACAGAAGGATCATTCGTCACTCCCGGTGGTATTGATCCACAAGAGCAGGCATTGAAAGAAAAGAAAACCCCGGGTAGTGCAGGGTGGGGAACATACGAGAAAGATTGCTGGGGAAAGTTTAATACTACTATAAACGGAGTGCATGTAGAAGGAAGAATAGAAACTATTCCAGGAAACTACATGGGTTTCTATCAAGATCTTTATGAATCCATTCGCGAAGGCAAAGAACCAGCCGTGAAGGCAGAGCAGGCGCGCGATGTAATTGTACTAATTGAAGCAGCTTATGAAAGTAACCGACAACGAAGGGCCATTAGCATCAAACGCTAAAGGTTAACACTGGAAAATTCTCGTCAATGTAAAATCACCTACACTTGAACTTTGCAAGCACTGGTTATGTCGGGGATAACTTCATTACATGATTTTTACAGGGCAGTGTGATTCGTAAATGACCATGAACTTAAACCTATTTTGTCGGAGGACATCAACAAGGCGATTGGTCACTTCAATGTATTCACCACAATGCCCCACAGCCGAAGAGCCTATTCCAAAATAAGCCTGATTAACGGCCACAACCGTGAATAATAGTATCAACATTTTCAAATCAGTTAAATGATCTACATTACCCAGCTCATCTATGTAATACCCGGAAACGAAAATGTTTTCCATCAATTTGAAGACATTGCCATCCCGATCATTGCTAAATACAACGGGCGTCTTCTGCTTAGGGTCAGGCCACCTGAGCAATCTTTCATTGAGTGTCATCTCGACAAACCCTACGAAATACACCTGGTGGAGTTTGATTCAGAACATGATTTTGAAAATTTCATTTGCGATGAAGGACGAAAGAGGTTTTTGCACCTTAAACAGCAATCGATAACAGCATCGGTGATAATCAAGGGGCTGAAGCTCTGAGGTTAGTTTTAATAGGGGATGGTTCGACCACCATTTGAGATTCCCACTAAAAAATATTTTGAAGAATACTTTAAGAAACCAATTGGTTGCACGTATATTTGCAACCGGTTAGTTGCACATAGAATTGAAGCTTATGCGAAGAGATGTTTTTCAGGCCATTGCCGACCCCACGAGGCGTGCAATTATTGTATTGATTGCGGCCCAGGCGATGACGCCAAATGCTATTGCAGAACATTTTGACACTACGCGCCAGGCTGTTTCCAAACACCTGCGTGTACTTATGGAATGTGAGCTCGTAAAACAACAGCAGTCTGGCAGAGAGATTTATTATGAGTTGAACGCGAGCAAAATGAAAGAAATAGACAAATGGCTGGAGCAGTTCCGTAAGATCTGGGAAAGCCGCTTTGACCAACTTGATAAAGTATTAGCAACCATTAAAAGTAAAAGAAAATGAATCCAACGCTTCTCTTCGATTTTTCCGTGAACAAGGAAATGAAAACTATTAATGTTAAACGCGAGTTTGCAGCTGACCTTGAGACTGTTTGGGCAGCATGGACAACGCCTGAGTTGCTCGACTTGTGGTGGGCACCGAAACCTTATCAGACTGTTACTAAGTCGATGGACTTCCGCGAAGGGGGCATGTGGCTGTATCACATGGTAGCGCCTGATGGGGCGAAACATTGGTGCCGTGCCGACTACAAGAAAATAACAGTATTGAAAAATTTCTCTGCGCTTGATGCATTCTGCGATGAACATGGAAATATTAACCGCGAATTTCCGCGATCGCTTTGGAACAATGCGTTTTTAGAAAAAGGAGACGCCACAACCGTTAACATTACTATCGAATATCAAGACCTGGCTGATCTGGAAAAAATAATTCAGATGGGATTCAAGGAAGGGTTCACCATGGCGCTGAGCAATCTTGATCAGTACCTTCAGGCACAATTCAAGTTGCGAGCGGAGTTGCGCAAAGACCGCTCTACTCGCGTGTGCACCTATCTGAATTTTCCGGGGAACACAGAAGAAGCATTCTTATTTTATAAATCAGTTTTCAAAAGAGAATTCAATGGCGGTGGCATCCAGCGCTTTGGTGACCTACCTGCCGATGCGAATCATCCACGTGTAGCTGACTCTCTGAAGAAGATGGTACTGCATGTGGAACTTCCGATTCTTGGCAATCATATTTTGATGGGAACTGATGCGCCAAAAGAAATGGGTTTTACAGTGACATCCGGAAATAACATGCATATTTCCTTAGAGCCGGAAACACGAGCAGAAGCAAAACGAATTTTTGATGAGCTTTCGGCCGGAGGCATGATCTCAATGCCACTGCAAGATATGTTTTGGGGTGCTTATTTTGGTAGCTTTTCGGACAAGTTTGGAATAAACTGGATGGTGAATTGCGCGGCAAAAAACTAGTGAACCACAAACGAATAATGCTGTGCTAAAAAGTATCGGGGCAATTATTACGGGATTTATTGTTGTTTTAATTCGTTCGATAACTACTGACTTGTTGTTGATTAAAACGTGTATCCATGCAACAACCTTTTGCGTTAAACTCGATTCGGATTTATTGCCTTCGTTGTCTTGTACCGTTGTGTCTATGGAACATTTGGTTCGTATATCACAGCCAAATTTTCCCCGGCTAATCCCATGAAGCATGCCTTGATTGGAGGTGCGATCGGGTTTGTCATAGCAACCATTGGTGCAATTGCTATGTGGGATAAGCCGCCACATTGGTATCCGCTTGCTTTGATTGTAACAACAATGCCGTGCGCCTGGCTGGGAGGGTTCTTATTCGTTAAGAATATCAAAGGGAATTAAGAGCCTCTCTTTTTTATTGCCTTCTTATTCTTTTGTTTGGGAATTTTGCCAATTCTTGTGTCACCTTTTAAGATCAAGCTACACGCTCTTAGCGCGAGTTCTTCAAAGTCATCTTCCGCAGCAGGAATGTTTTGCCATACTGTCTCGGCTTTGCCCAATAAGCGAACAGACCTCAGGCACGAAAATTCTTTTTTCAAACTTGCATGATGCTCAAGAGGAGCGGCAATCCATACGCCATTATCGTCCTGAAAGTCGTCTCTGCTGCGTAAAATCAATACCATCTTTTCACCAATATAAATGGCATGACAACCAAACATTGGTCGTACCCTTGGATGCAAGCGATCCAATTCATCCAGTACAAATGAGAAAGGTATTTTTTGTTTCATGGAAAGCTAACCACTCGCACTAATTACTACTTTAATTTTTTGCTGAAGAATTCTATTGTGCGTTTCCAGGCAAGTTCGGCAGCTTCTTTATCATATCGTGGAG
>CAZNCO010000199.1:0-7717 GCA_964571345.1 uncultured Ohtaekwangia sp. | reverse complement strand
ATTTCAAAGTAAAAGGCTGGAAAGACACCACCGTTTATCTAGGCTATTACTACGGTGAAATAACTGCCATTCGTGACACGGCACGCGTGAAGAGTGATGGGTCCTTCTTCTTCGACAACAAAAACACGCTCCGCCAGGGGGTTTATTTCCTGGTGATGAACAAGACCCGAATCTTTGACTTTGTCATCGGCAAGAATCAGTTCTTTACTATGGAAACCGACAAAGAGGATTACATTTCTCACATGAAGGTGACCGGTGACGAAGACAATAAATTATTTTTCGAGAACATGGTCTTCAACATGGATCGCAACAAAGAAGTAGACCCTTTCCTGAAGACACTGAAAGATAGTACACTCAAAGAAGATCAAAAGAAAAGTGCGCGTGATGGCTATGCGAAAGTGAATGAAAAAGTAATGGCACATCAAAAGGAGTTGATCGAACAGCATCCTGAAACCATGACTGCGCGTCTCATCAACGCAACCAGGCCGATCACAATTCCTGATCCACCTAAAAAGGCAGACGGATCAATTGATTCTACTTTCCAGTTAAAGTGGTATCGCCAGCACTTCTTCGATAACTTTAATCTTGGCGATGACGCCATGATTCAATTGCCCAAGCCCATGTACCAGGAAAAGGTAAAAGAATACCTGGAAAGACTTTTTGTACCACAACCTGACACGATCACGAAAGCGATCAATGAGCTCGTGGCAAAAGCGAAGAAGAACACGGAAACTTACAAATACATGGTGATGACCGGCATGTACTTATATCAAATGCCGGAGATCATGGGCCTCGATGAAGTATTCGTGAACCTGTATGACAAGTATTTTGCAAGTGGCGAAATGGATTATTGGGTGAACTCCAAGACCAAACAAAACATGAAGGAGTATGCCGATAAGATCCGGTCGAGCATGATTGGAAGACCCGGCACCAACTTGATCATGCAAGACGATAAGTTACAACCACGGGCGCTTTACGATATCAAAGCTAAGTATTCCATTGTCTATTTCTTCCGGCCCGACTGCGGCCACTGCCGCGAAGAGACGCCCAAACTTGTAGAGTACTACAACAAAAACAAGACGAAGTTCAATTTCGAAGTATACGCGGTTGCTTCTGATACTTCTATGAAAGCGATGCGCGATTTTATCAAGGAATTTAAAACACCCTGGATAACAGTGAACGGGCCTCGCTCCTATTTACCTAAGCATTACTCTTTGTACTATCATGCAGATACGACACCCACGATTTACATTCTGGATGATAAAAAGACAATCATTGCAAAAAAGCTTCCTGTAAAGCAGTTGGATGATTTCTTTACCAAGCATGAGAAGCGTGAGCAGATGAAGAAAGCTCCAGCCAAGACAGGAGGAAAGACTCCGTAAGGTTCATTTTCGTTGATTTTAAGCTATGCGATTTGCCATTTTTATAGTGTCTATCTTACTAGGATCTGCGGCATTCTCTCAAGGTGGCTATAAAATCAATTTCAAAGTAAAAGGCTGGAAAGACACCACCGTTTATCTAGGCTATTACTACGGCACAATCACTGCCATCCGTGACACCGCACGGGTGAAGAGCGATGGCTCCTTCTTCTTCGACAACAAAAATACACTCCGGCAAGGTGTCTATTTCCTGGTGATAAACAGAACCAGAATCTTTGATTTTGTCATCGGCAAAAATCAGTTCTTTACCATGGAGACCGACAAAGACGATTATATCGGCCATATGAAGGTGACCGGTGATGAAGACAATAAATTGTTCTTTGATCACCTGGTTTTCAACTCGGATCGCTACAAGGAAGTAGATCCCTTCCTCAAGACACTAAAAGATAGCACCCTTACAGAAGATCAAAAGAAAAGTGCGCGTGATGGCTATGCGAAAGTGAATGAAAAAGTAATTGACTATCAAAAGAAATTAATCGAGAAACATCCGGAAACAATGACGGCAAGATTGATTAACGCAACCCGGCCGATCACCATTCCGGATCCACCTAAGAAAGCAGATGGATCAATTGATTCTACTTTCCAGTTAAAGTGGTACCGCAAGCACTTCTTCGATAATTTTTAATCTTGGCGATGAAGCCATGATTCAATTACACAAGCCCTTGTACCAGGAAAAAGTAAAGGAATATCTGGAAAGACTTTTTTTACCACAACCTGACAAGATCACAAAAGCACTCAATGAGCTGATCGCAAAAGCAAAGAAGAATCCTGAAACATATAAATACATAGTAACAACCGGAATAAACTTGTATCAGATGCCGGAGATCATGGGCCTCGATGAAGTATTCGTGAACCTGTATGACAAATACTTTACGAGTGGTGAAATGGACTACTGGATTAACTCCAAGACAAAACAAGACATGAAGGAGTATGCCGATAAGATCCGCTCCAGTATGATTGGAAGACCTGGCAATAACTTAATCATGCAAGATGACAAGTTACAGCCACGAGCACTCTACGATATTAAGGCCAAGTATTCCATTGTATTTTTCTTTCTTCCCACGTGTAGTCACTGCCGGGAAGAAACACCGAAACTTGTCGACTTCTACAACAAAAATAAATCAAAATACAACCTTGAAGTTTTTGCTGTTGCATCCGATACGTCAATCAAAGCGCTGCGCGACTTCATCAAAGAGTTTAAAACTCCCTGGATAAGTGTAAGCGGGCCTCGCTCGTACTTACCCAAACACTACCTTCAACTTTATCACGCTGACACTACTCCAACTATTTACATTTTGGATGAGAAGAAAATCATTATCGCCAAGAAAATTCCCGTTGCCCAGCTGGATGATTTCCTGACCAAGCATGAGAAACGCGAGAAGATGAAGAAAGCCACTCCGTCCAAGAACGGAGGAAAGACTCCGTAAGGTTCATTTTCGTTGATTTAAGAGAAATTTAAATGCCCGGTAAAATATTTTAGGCATTTGGTGCAACTATTTGCCCTCAGGCAAGTATCTAACATAGTAAATACCTAATCACACTACTATGGCACTGATGGATTTGTTTGTGAAGAAGAAAAAAGAGTTTAAGGCAAGTTGTAAAATAACCAAAGAACCCCTGGAAAAAGGTTTTGGCTACTTGCTTACTACTGCGCAGGTAGTGTCATCCAAAAAATATTGGGATTTGATCATGACAGAGCCAGAAACCCTTTCTTACACCATCTCCCATTTTCAAAACCAGCAAAGCGGCACGCAAATGAGAAGCATGATATTTGAAAAATATGCTTCCGTTTCTCAACCCTGGATGGTTTCTGATTCTATCATCAGCTACTTTGATGTAGATAAAAATGAAGCCAAAGTAAATGCAAAGAAATGGTGGGAAAGCGAAGGTTCCTTTAGCCCCTCTAACAGTGGACCAGCATCTGATACGCTCGACACCCAATCTTTCACGACAGCAAAAGATTATGCCATCTTGGAGGCAGGACGATCAAAAGTAAATAGCGCGGCCAGAAAGTAATCCTAAATAAGCTGATCAATCTAAGCAGCAAATAGCTGTTACTGGCTCACAGATTGAATACGTGGGTCAACCGCATAGCATTAATCAGAAAAATCCTTTGCACCTCCGCGTCTTTGTGCGAAAGTATTTCCTTAAATCTATATTTTTCGCTCGATGGTAAATTTCACCAACTGCTCTAACGAATTCCGGTAATGGGATTCCGGGAAGTTTTTTAAGGTGTCAAGTGCCTGCTCGTAAAAGCGATTCATGGCTGCGCGTGCATGCTCTATGCCTCCGCCCTGTTTTACAAAATCAATCACCTGCTTTACCTTCTTAGGTTTATCGCTATCGTGCCTCACGATCCACAAAATCTTTTTCTTCTCCAGCCAGGAAGCATTCTTTAATGCGTGAATCAACGGCAAGGTCATTTTCTTTTCCTTGATATCAATGCCCACAGGTTTACCGATCTCCTCCTCGCCATAGTCAAACAAATCATCTTTGATCTGAAAAGCCATCCCCACATACTCGCCAAATTTTTGCATCTGTTCAACAAGCGGATCGCTTGCTCCAACGGAACTTGCCCCTACTGCACAACACGAAGCGATCAATGAAGCGGTTTTCTGTCGAATGATCTCAAAGTATACGTCTTCCGTAATATCCAGATGCCGGGCACGTTCCATCTGCTGTAGTTCCCCTTCACTCATCTTCTGCACAGCTGTGTTCACAATCGACAACAAATTGAAGTCTTTGTTATCCAGCGCCAGCGCCATACCTCTCGATAAAAGAAAATCGCCTACGAGCACAGCAATTTTATTCTTCCAAAGGGCGTTGATCGAAAAAAAACCCCTGCGATAATTGCTATCATCTACCACATCGTCATGCACCAGCGTAGCCGTATGCAATAATTCGATTAAGGAAGCTCCCCGATAGGTAGCGTCTGCTATAGTGCCACACGTGCCCGCACTTAAAAAGACAAACAGGGGCCGCATCTGCTTGCCCTTGCGCTTCACAATGTAGTTCATGATCTGGTCCAGCAGCATGACGTGCGTCTTCATGGAGGCCCTGAATTTATGCTCAAATTCCTCCATCTCCCTGGCTACAGGCGCCTTGATATCTTCTAAGCGAACAGACATTGTTGCAATAATACTCAATAGTCCAAAGCCATTGACAGTTGGGGCTAACTTTTTAACCCCTTATAAAAAACCGATCTGGGTTATCGAGTATGGAGCGCAATGAGTATTTTCGGGCTTATGATGCCAATGGAAGGAAAGTGGGAGCAGCTGGTATTCGCCATCATCGTGCTCTCGATTACACTGATTGTTTCAAGAATTCTGCGCGTTTTAATCGGAAGGTTTTTCCGTGGCGCAGCGAAAAAACTAAACGTTGACCCTACCCGCTATAATTTTTTCAAAAACGCAGTCGACTCCATCTTATTCTTTGTCGCCATTGTCATCATCTTCCGGTCTATACCGTCCCTAAGAACGTATGGCACAGGCCTTTTAACCGGTGCCGGAGTTCTGGCGGCCATTGTTGGTTTTGCTTCCCAATCCGCTTTCTCTAATATCATCAGCGGGTTTTTCCTGGTCATCTTTAAGCCTTTCAGCGTGGGCGATCGGGTAAAGATTGGCTCCGCCCACACGGGTGATGTTGAGGATATTACCCTTCGCCATACGGTGATCAAAGACTTTGAAAACAGGCGAGTAATTATTCCCAACAGTGTGATCAGCAACGAAACCATCATTAACTCTACTATTGTTGACGAAAAAACCTGTGTGTTCCTAGAAATAGCCGTGGCATTCGATACCAACCTCGACCTCGCCATTAAGATCATCCAAGAAGAGGCCCTGGCTCATCGGTATTACATTGACAACCGCAGCGAATCTGAACTGGCCAGAGGTGAGCACCCTGTAATGGTGCGGGTGATGACTTTTCTCAACGGTGGTATTTTACTCAGAGCCTACGTATGGACCAAAAATCCAACCGATGCTTTTGATTTAAAATGTGATCTCAATAAATCCGTCAAAGAACGATTTGATCAGCAAAAGATTTACCTGGCCAACCTGCAGTACCAGGTAGTCATGAAATAACCGTCAGTGAAAAAGAAAAAAGCTACAGAGCCTGAAGTACCTTCCAAAATAATTTTGGAACTCATTCAATACAATGAGAAAGAATTTGGTAGCTACGAAAACCTCTCGATTGAAGAAATCCTTTCGCGATTAAATCCGCGGCAGGTAAATTGGATCAACCTGGATGGGCATGACGAAGGCATTATTAATACCATCGGCACCCACTTCAATCTCCATTCTCTGTTAGTAAAAGACATCACCAGCGATCATCAACCCAAAGCGGAAGAATTTGAAGAATATTTATTCTTCACATTAAAAATGCTGTATCGCATTGAGGAAGGAATGATCGACTATGAGCAAATCAGTTTTGTGCTGGGCAAAGATTACCTCCTCTCCTTTCAGGAAAAGGAAGGCGACCTGTTTGGCCCCTTTCGGGATCGCATTCGACTTGACCAGGGCCGCGTACGCAAACGCAAAGCAGATTATCTCCTCTATCGGTTAGTCGATATCATTGTTGACAATTACTACATCGTGCTGGATGCTATCGGCAGCCAGATTGAAGACATTGAAGACGAGATCTATCAACGGCCAGACGCCACTCAGTTCAGAAAAATTCAACAGCTCAAGAAAGAACTTATCTACTTGCGCAAAGCCTTGTATCCCCTGCGCGATGCGCTGAGCAAATTAATCAAAGATGAAAGCGGGTTTATTGAAAACTCCACCATCAGGTATTTCTCTGACGTGTATGACCATGTCGTTCACCTCATCGACTCACTGGATACCTACAAAGACCTTACCTCGGGCCTGATGGATATCTATATTAACACGTTGAATACCAGAACCAACGAGGTGATGAAAGTGCTCACCGTCATTTCCGTCATCTTTATGCCCTTGACTTTTATTGTGGGCGTTTACGGGATGAACTTTGAATTTATGCCCGAGCTAAAGCAGCCGCTGGCCTATCCCATCGTGTGGGCTGTAATGCTGGTTATAGTAATTGTGATGATCCGCTTTTTTAAGTACAAAAAATGGTTTTAATTTAGGGTGAACATAAACAACCCCTTACCTTATGCTCTTCCCCATTCTATTACTTCTCGTAGGTTTTGCAATCCTCATTAAAGGAGCAGATTTTCTTGTGAACGGTGCTTCCTCAGCCGCCAAGAAATATGGCATCTCTAATCTCGCAATCGGCTTAACAGTGGTTGCCTTTGGCACTTCTATGCCAGAGTTGATCGTAAGTTTATTATCAGCACTTAACGGAAAGAATGATGCTTCTTTTGGAAACGTGATCGGAAGCAACAACTTTAATTTACTTTTTATCCTCGGCATAGCCGGCATCATCTACCCGCTGGTAGTGCAACGCAATACGGTGAAATATGAAGTGCCATTGTCGCTTCTTGCGGGACTGGTTTTGTTTCTGCTCGTTAACGATAACATGCTATGGGGCACACCCGTGACTACCGGTGTCTCTGCAGAAGGCCATCCCGTTACGTATGTTGGTATTTTGAGCCGGTTCGATTCGGTTATCTTGTTGTTATTCTTCGGGCTGTTTATGCTCTACATCTACCGCACCATGAAACATGCTTCCGACCTCGAAGAAGGTGAGCCTATTAAAATCTATTCCACATGGATGTCCGTAGGGATGGTTGTTCTAGGGCTAGCCATGTTGATTGGTGGTGGTGAGTTGGTGGTTGATAACGCCATCGAGATTGCTCATCACTTTGGCCTAAGTGAACGATTGATCGGATTAACCATTCTTGCTGCAGGAACATCTCTTCCCGAACTCGCTACTTCAGCCGTGGCTGCCTACCGGAAGAATACTGACATCGCCATTGGCAACGTGATTGGCTCCAACATCTTTAATATCTTTTTCATCCTTGGGATAACAGGATCTATCAGCCCGATTCCCTTTAATGGAGCTATGAATATTGACCTCCAGGTGCTGGGTGCCGCTACCGTAGTATTGATGATTTTCATGTTCACCCTCAACACCCGCAAGCTCGATCGCTGGGAAGCCTTCATGATGCTTATGGGGTATATCGCTTATACAGTGTACCTGATCGGAATGGAGTAGTATTTATTTCAAAGCAGCTCACTTATTGTTGAACAACGCGAGCTTCCTATAAAGATCTTCAAGTAATATCGTTTTCACAGCTATTAGCGATAGGTTCTATACATAACCTTTGAGCTAAGTTTGCAGCCCTATCTGTTATGCTC
>CAZNCO010000198.1:0-7725 GCA_964571345.1 uncultured Ohtaekwangia sp. | reverse complement strand
ACCAAAGTCGATGCGAACGTTATATTCTACGTATAGTCTTTTGGGCTTGATTTCTTTCACACGCCACACGGCTTTGGACATGGGCACGCGTATAATATTTTTTTTGGGCGGGATATAGTCTGGAATACTAATAAGCGTGATCAGCATTTCTTTCGATGAGGTTTGATCAAATTTTAAGTTGATAACAAAATCCCGATTGTCGGCCACGGGTACTTTTACTTCTGTGTGATAAATAATTTCGTTACTGCTTACTTTTTTTAACAGCCGCGCACTTTCTGTGCTGAATTGCCAGTCGCCAAGGTGATCAATATCCAACAGCATAGCCTTCAATTGAGCAGGCGTTGCATCCAGCCAGAAAATAGCTTTGATTGATTTGTATTTTGAATTTTCTGTTTTGCAGGTGAAGACTTGAATGCTGTCTTTATCAAGTTTTAGATCGCATTGCGATTTCGCTACTAGCGAAAGGAAGGCAAATAGTACAACAAGACCTGATTTCATCCTGATCGGGTTATGCAATAATAATAGTTTCTGCCGATTCATCGCTGTTCAGATTCTTTAAAAAGATCCAAAAAAACTTACTTAAGTGTAGCTTGGTAGTAGAATCAGAATATTTTTGTTAATCATATGAAGCTACTTATTGCCGCCCTCAAGTCTTTGCAATCTCACAATGGTGGGCGGATGGTGCTGAAGGAGTTCCCTGAGTTTATATTTCAATTGAACGAAAACGGAGAGTTTCTTGATTTTTATGCAGCCGATGAGCGACTATTGGCTGTGTCTCCAGATTCTATTATTGGAAAATCTCTGCATGAATTATTTCCACCAGACTTTGTGCAGAAGGCGATGACTAATTTACAGACAGCTTTGCATTCTGACGAAGGAGTTACATTGGAGTATTCACTTCCGTTAGAAAATCAGGAACATTACTTTGAAGCCAGGCTCATACGTGAGAACGAAAACCGCGTGTCGGCTTTTATCCGTGATGTGACAGAAATTCGAAAAATTAAAATCAAGGAGGCGGAGCACCATCGCATTCTTGAGGAGAGTGAGCGAAGATTCCGCCTGCTGGCCGATCACCTGCCAGGTGCAGTTTATTTGTGTAATAACGATGCCGACTTCAGTATGCTTTATCTGAATGATAAAATTTTTGATATCACCGGATATACACCAGCTCAATTTATTTCAAAGGAGATCAATTTTCCGGATATATATCATGCGGATGATATTCAACGCATTTATGGACAAGTTGAGAAGAGCTTGAAGGAAGAATCTTCCTTTCACCTGGAGTACAGGATTCGACATCGATCTGGTACCTGGAGATGGCTCGAGGAATTTGGTACAGGTGTGTACAATAATCATGAACTCGTATGCCTTGAAGGATTTATTCAAGATATTACTGAACGAAAATTAGTAGAACAGAAAATCAGCATTCAAAATGAAGCGCTGACCAAAACAAATGAAGAACTCGATCGATTCGTTTACAGTGCTTCCCATGATTTGCGATCCCCGTTAAGCTCTTTGCTAGGCTTATTAAATTTGATTGACGGTACAACTTCTCCTGAAGAAATCCAGCTATTGCTTAAAAAAATGAAAGACCGGTTGAATAGCATGGACCACTTCATTAAAGAGATTACCTACTATTCTCAAAATTCACGTACAGAAATTGAGGAAAATGAAATCAAACTTTACGATGAAGTACAGGAATGTATAGAATCACTCTGGCACATGGAGGAGGCAAATGGGTTAACTTTTGAGGTCAATATTCCCAAGGAATTTTTGCTCAAAACGGATAAGAGACGATTAAAAATTGTGTTAAATAATCTCATTGCTAACGCGATTAAATATGGAGACGAGAAAAAGCTACATCGCTGGGTACGTCTGCAGTCAGATTTGACCCAAGAACGTTTTGTCCTAATTGTAGAGGATAACGGTGTTGGTATACAAGATCAATATCAACCTAAAATTTTTAACATGTTTTATCGTGCCTCTGAAAAATCAAATGGCTCCGGGCTTGGACTTTATATTGTGAAAGAGACCGTTGAAAAAATGGGCGGGCGAATAGAGTTTACTTCCGTTGCAGGAGAAGGCTCATCCTTTGTTGTTTGTTTGCCTTTGACTTGATATTCTAAATTAATATTCCATGAAAACAATCCTGACAATCACTTTTGTTTGTTTTTGCTGGTTACACGGTAATTCACAATCGGCAGTTGAAAAGCAAGAAGTTCTTAAAGTGGCTCACCAATTTTTTGAAGCGCTGGAGAAACAGGATACAATTTTGTTTAACAAGATACTGATGAAGAATTCTTACAATTACATGGTGATTGACGGAAAAGATTCAGTGCGTTTACTATCCCGGCTGCATAAGAATTCCAATCTGAAGCCTGAGAACATTGTCAAAGAGAGAATGAGAGAAAAAGAAGTGATTGTTCAAATTCACAAACGCATTGCAACTGTATGGGCACCGTATGATTTGTGGGTGAATGACAAATACTCTCATTGTGGTGTGGATGTCTTTATCATGCTCAAAGGAAATGCCGGATGGAAAATCGGTACGATTTCCTTTTCAATTGAGAAAGATGGCTGCCAGTAAACCGGTAGCTAAAAACCACCGGCAATACCCTCCCGCAATGCCTTTTGATATTTTACTTTATCAAACTTGTAAAGGAAGGGAGCTTTATGTGCGCCTCCGGTTTTGCGTTCTTTTAGTTTTACAAGAATTTTAAGAGAAAGAATTTTCTTCTGAAAATTTCGCCTGTCAATTTTCTTATCCAGTATCGTTTCGTATAGGCGGAGCAATTCGGGCATTGTAAATTTTTCTGGGAGCAAGTTGTACCCAATAGGATGGTAGTTCAAATCAAGACGAACAGTTGTCAGTGCTTCTTCTAAAATCTCGTTGTGATCGTACAAAAGATCCGGAACGTCATGAATATCCCACCATTTGCATTCATCTGAGAAAATATCAGGTTGGGGTTTTACTTTTGAATAGTCTACAAGAGCGTAGTAGCCGATGGTGACGAATCGATCTTGTAGCCACGAGCCCTGAAGTTTTTTGTCACGAGTCTTTCCCTTCTCCCGCTTTGGATGACCGAACGCCTGGAACTGTTGAAGAAAAATGTTTTTAAGCGCGGTTCTTTCGTGCAGAGTTCGGGTTGCAGAGTCTTGAAGTGACTCTTCCTTTTTTACAAACCCACCAGGCAAACACCAAGGACCGTTTTTCCATTTTAATAAAAGAACCTTAAGTTGATTTTCGTGGAACCCAAAAATGACACAGTCTACAGAAAGGTGTCGCAGGTAGATCTGCTGTCCATTTGTTAATAATTCGTTATCGAGTTTCGGGATTTGTTTTGTCATGCCGTTTCTGTAAAAATATGAATGTGTATGCAGTACACAATGAAAAAATATTTATACTTGTACAAATTGAATTTAGCCAACCAACCTAAAAAAATAAAATTATGAAACGCAGAGAATTCCTTCAAAACACGGCAGCCCTAACGTTGGGTAGCCTCGCTCTGGCATCCACCGAGTCATGGGGAATGCCTGCCATGAAATATCCTTTAGGCGTTCAGCTTTACACGTTCGCAAAGGATATTGACAATGACCTGGCCAATATTCTGAAGAAACTTTCTGAACTAGGTTATACTCAGTTGGAATCTTTCCCCTCCCGCAAGGGCGGCTATTTTGGGCTGAAGCCAAAAGAGTTTTCGCAGATGGCAAAGGATAATGGATTAACCTGGCGCTCGCATCATCAGGGCGGAACCCCTTGGAATCCACCTGCAGGTGCAAATGTTCCGGCTAACATGCCAAAACAAATTACATTGAGAGACAATGCGCAACAGGTTGTTGATGAAGTAGCGGAAGGCGGAGCAAAGTTTTTGATCTGTTCAAGCATTGATATTAAATCGGGCGATGCCGTGAAGGCAGCAGTTGATATTCTTAACAAGGCTGGTGAATTGGCAAAGAAAGCTGGCTTGACGTTCGGTTATCACAATCATGACCGTGAGTTTGCTACAGTAGATGGAATTGTACCTTACGATGTGTTCTTGTCACAGTTGAGTAAAGACATTAAAATGGAGTTGGATCTGGCATGGGTTTCAAAAGCTAAAGTTGACCCTGTCGAGTTGTTCAAGAAAAATCCTGGGCGCTTCCCGTTGTGGCATGTAAAGGATTTTGATAGCGAATTCAAAAAGCTGATGCCTGTTGGCAGTGGTCATATCGACTTCAAACGCATTTTTGAAAATGCAAAGCTATCTGGTCTTGAATATCCGATGGTAGAGCACGATGGCCCTGCAAATGCAATTGAGAGTGTTTCGTCAAGCATTAATTATCTAAATGGAATCTTGAAATAAGATGAAAAAAATATTTTATATCGGAATTGTCTCTTCAACCATATTGATTGGATGCGGGCCGAAATGGAAAGAAACTGAATCCAATGGAGTCAGGATTGTGACGAATGAAGGCGGCAAAACTCTTGGCTATTCATCAACCTCCGGTTTGAAGTTGATCACCCAAGATCGACTTGCTTTCAAGGACCTTAACAAAAATGGTTCACTCGACAAGTATGAAGATTGGCGCTTGCCCGTAGATGAACGCGCGAAAGATTTGGCTTCGAAATTATCGGTTGAACAAATTGCCGGTTTAATGCTTTACAGTCGCCACCAACGGATTCCAACGGGTAGCCAGGGATTCATGTCTGGCACTTATAATGGAAAACCTTTCGAAGAAAGCGGTGCGAAGGCTTCTGATCTCTCAGACCAACAAAAGAAATTTCTGACGGAAGATAATTTAAGACACGTTCTCATCACGATGGTAGAAAGTCCTGAAGTGGCCGCGCAGTGGAACAACAACGCGCAAGCTTTTGTGGAAGGACTTGGTTTGGGAATTCCGATCAACACAAGTTCTGATCCGCGTCATGGCACTATTGCAAATGCAGAATTCAACGCAGGAGCGGGTGGAAAAATTTCAATGTGGCCAACTTCGATAGCAATGGCGGCAACGTTTGATCCTGAGTTGGTGAAAAAGTTTGGAAGCATAGCATCTCAGGAATATCGGGCATTGGGAATTGCAACTGCCCTCTCACCGCAAATTGATATTGCAACAGATCCGCGTTGGAATCGCTTCAGCGGAACATTCGGAGAAAATCCAACACTCGCTGCTGATATGGCGCGCGCGTACGTTGATGGATTTCAAACTTCAGTTGGTGAAAAAGAAATTGCAGATGGCTGGGGCTATACCAGCGTGAATGCAATGGTGAAGCACTGGCCCGGTGGCGGAGCGGGTGAGGGTGGTCGTGATGCGCATTTTGGCTTTGGAAAGTATGCGGTGTATCCTGGAAATAATTTTGAACAGCATATGATTCCATTTACGGAGGGTGCTTTCAAACTGCAAGGCAAAACGGGAATGGCAGCAGCAGTGATGCCGTACTACACGATCTCTTTTAATCAAGACACAAAGAACAAAGAGAATGTTGGAAATAGTTACAACTCTTATATCATCAACGATCTCCTACGCACAAAGTATAAGTATGATGGAGTTGTTTGTACTGATTGGTTAATTACTGCGGATGAAACGGCAATTGATATTTTCATCACCGGCAAGCCATGGGGCGTTGAAAGTCTGACTGTTGGTCAGCGTCATTATAAAATAATGATGGCAGGTGTTGATCAGTTTGGTGGCAATAATGAGAAGGGTCCAGTGATTGAAGCTTATAATATCGGAGTGAAGGAGCATGGTGAAGAATTCATGCGAAAGCGTTTTGAACAATCTGCAGTGCGTTTACTGAGAAATATTTTCCGTACGGGCCTTTTCGAAAACGCGTACCTGAACATTGAAGAATCAAAGGCAACTGTCGGTAAACCTGAATTTATGCAAGCAGGCTACGATGCGCAGTTGAAATCCATTGTGATGGTGAAGAACAAAGACAATGTGTTGCCATTGCAAAAGCAGAAGAAAGTGTACGTACCGAAAAAGTTTACGCCTGCCGGAAGAAATTTCATGGGAATGCCTACGCCTGAGAAATTGGATTATCCTGTAAGTCTTGATATCGTAAAGAAATATTTTACTGTTGTTGAGAATGCAGATGAGGCTGATCTTGCATTGGTGTTTATCGATGGCGCTTACTCCGGCAATGGCTATGATTCCGAAGATGCAAAAAAAGGCGGAACAGGTTATGTGCCGATAAGTCTACAATACAATGAATACAAAGCGGTGACTGCGCGCGATCCAAGCATTGGAGGTGGCGATCCTTTGGAAAAATTCACGAACCGCACCTACAAGAACAAAAAATCAAAAGCCACTAACACAACCGACCTTGGAATGGTGATGGATGCCTATAAGAAAATGAAAGGCAAACCGGTAATTGTTTCCGTCCACTTGTCGAATCCATCCGTGTTTGCTGAGTTTGAAAAAATGGCAAATGCTATTGTAGTGAATTTTGCGGTGCAGGACCAGGCGGTGCTGGATGTTTTCACGGGTGCAACTGAACCATCGGGTTTGTTGCCCCTCCAAATTCCTGCCACCATGGAAACAGTGGAGAAACAATTTGAAGATGTTCCTCTTGACATGGAGGTACATGTAGACGAACTCGGGAATAAGTATGACTTTGCTTTTGGATTGAACTGGAAAGGCGTGATCAGTGATGCGCGCACTGAAAAATATAAGAAGAAATAAGTTTGTTTGGTTGTTTGGTCAAGTGGCCTCCACTCGGAGGCCACTTTGAATAAAATTCCTGTCTATAAGTTTGTTTGGTTGGTTTTGAAAAGCGACCCTGACAGGGGGTCGCTTTTTTCATGTCAATTTCCCAATCTCTGAACTATTTGTTCGGCTGCGTGTTTTACATTCGCGACTATAAAGTAGTCTTCCCAACATCACTAAAAATTTTAACTTCATTATACCTCATTAAAATGAAAACAGCACTTATCACAGGCGGCAGCAAAGGAATTGGTCTTGGTATCGCAGAAGTTTTGATTAACAACGGATGGAAAGTTGCGATCACCGGACGCCACCGACAACAAGTAGACGAAACAGCATCCGACTTAAACAAAAAGCAGAAGGACAGTGCAGTCGGAATCGTAGCTGATGTGCGCGACTTGAAACAACAGGAGGCGGCTGTTGCCAAAGTCCTTCAAACCTGGGGACAATTGGATGCACTCATCGCAAATGCAGGCCTTGGGCATTTTGGCTCAGTGGAAACAATCACCAGTGATCAATGGCACCAAGTTATTGATACCAACCTCACTGGCGTATTTTACAGTGTGAAAGCATGTGTGGAAGCATTGAAGAAATCACAAGGTTATATTATTACAATAGGTAGTTTAGCAGGAACCAATTTCTTTGCGGGGGGAAGTGCTTATAACGCCAGCAAGTTTGGATTACTCGGCTTTTCACAAGCCGTCATGCTCGACCTTCGTCCACATAAAATAAAGGTGAGCACGATTATGCCCGGCTCCGTGACATCTTATTTCAACAATCATCAACCTAACGAAAAGGACGCCTGGAAAATTCAACCCGAAGATATTGGCGAATTGGTTCTCAGTTTATTGAACATGAATCCGCGCACATTGCCAAGCAGGATTGAAGTAAGACCAAGTTTGCCGGATAAAGGATAAGGAAAAAATGGCAAAAGAATACGTTGGAGGATCCTGGCGATCGAACAAATCAATCTAACGTTGGTTTAGCTTTTGAGATGAAATGCTTTTGGCTTGGTGAAAGCCCTTAGTCCGGCATGTGAAA
>CAZNCO010000197.1:0-7739 GCA_964571345.1 uncultured Ohtaekwangia sp. | reverse complement strand
GTTATAACTCGAATAATTAAAAATCTTATCATCCAGAGAGTTTTAATTTTTTGAGTTTTAGTTATTTCCTGGCTATTTTTCTTTTAGAGCCTTTAATCCCTTCAGAGCTGGCTTGTCTGCTTCTACGAAACTTATCGCGTAGCCACCGCCAGGCGCAACGTATTGTGTTAACAGCGATTTTGATGTCGCGATTGCTTTCTTTATTTCATATGCCTGCGGGTTATTTTTGAAGTGAGCGTCTTTCGCATCAGCATATATGGTGGCAATGTATGTTTTGCCAGGCGCCAGAAAATCAAGTTTGATAGCTGATGTACGCGGAGTTTCTCCATTTACGCTTCCTAAAAACCATTTTCCGGTTCCCTTTGCTTGCCGTGCCACGGTAATGTAATCGCCAGGTTCTGCTTCTATGTATTTGCTTTCGTCCCAATCTACGGCTACGTCTTTAATAAATTGAAATGCATCCATAAAACGATTGTAGTGTTCGGGCAGGTCGGCTGCCATTTGCAACGGGCTGTACATCGTAACATACAGGGCCAATTGATTGGCGAGTGTACTGTTTACATGTGATTTATTGTTAGGATTGATCTTGCTGATATCCATTTCAAAGATACCTGGTGTATAGTCCATCGGCCCGCCTAATAGGCGCGTGAAAGGCAATACTGTTACATGATTTGCTTTGGAGCCGCCAAATGCTTGATACTCTGTGCCACGTGCCGATTCATTTCCGATTAGGTTCGGATAGGTTCTGGCAATGCCCGTAGGACGCACAGCCTCATGTGCATTCACCATGATTTTATATTCAGCAGCTTTTTCGATTGCGTATTGATAGTGATTGACGATCCATTGGTTGTAATGATTTTCTCCGCGCGGAAGGATCGGTCCCACATAGCCACTCTTCACCGCATCGTAGCCGTTGGCTTTCATGAACGAATAAGCAGCATCCAAGTGCCGCTCGTAGTTACGGGTAGAGCTGGATGTTTCATGATGCATAATCATCTTCACGCCTTTGCTCTTCGCATAGTTGTGCAGCTCTTGCACGTTGAAGTCAGGGTAGGCAGTGACAAAATCAAACACGTAGTCTTTCGAGTTGCCAAACCAATCTTCCCAGCCTACATTCCAACCCTCTACCAATACTCCATCAAATCCGTGCTGCGCTGCAAAGTCGATGTACTTTTTTACATTAGCATTGTTGGCACCATGCGTGTTGTTGGGTTTAGCTTTTGTATAATCGGTAGTGCCCAATTGTACTGATGGAAAGTCGTTTGTGTAAGCCCACGAACTTTTACCTGTTATCATTTCCCACCATACACCTACGTATTTGGTTGGTTTAATCCACGATACATCTTTTAGTTTGCTTGGCTCATTTAAGTTGTAGATCATTTTAGTAGAAAGCATATTGCGTGCATCATCACTCACAATCACGGTGCGCCATGGGGAGGTGCAGGGCGCCTGCAGATATCCTTTGTCACCTTTCGCATCGGGTGTAAGCCACGATTCAAAAATCAGACTCTTATCATCGAGATTCAAGTGCATGCACGAGTAGTTAATAAGTGCCGCTTCGTGCAGGTTGATAAATATCCCGTCATCGGTCTTTAGTAAAAGAGAAGTTTGTACCCCGGTAGGAGAGAAGCTTGTCTGCGAGAGATTTTGTGTTCTGGCTTTTTCTTGCAACCCACGGATATCCGTAAGCCGTGATTCCGTGTAGTCATACTCCTGTGTATCGTAATCGCCCGGAATCCAGAAGGCGGTATGGTTACCTGTCATGGCAAACTGAGTTCGTTCTTCTTTGATCACAAAGTAAACGAGGTTTGGCTGCTGCGGAAATTCATATCGAAAGCCAAGTCCATCATTAAACAATCGAAAGCGAATAAGTAACTGGCGATTGGTTTCCTTTTGGAGCAGTGTTACGGCAAGTTCATTATATTGATTGCGTATCAACTTCACTTCGCCCCACACCGGGCTCCAGGTTTCATCGGCAGCAGCGGTTTGCGTTTGCGCGATGGTAAAGCGATCGTACAAAGAAGTTTTCGGGTTGGACGTTTTTTGCTTCATGTCGCCTGAAAAATCGACTCCTTGTTCGCTCTTTAGTTCAAGTCCTAGTTTACTTGGCTTAATCACTTCTTTGCTTTTGTAAGAAAGTGTATAGGTGGGAACTCCATTTTCTTGCAAGGAGAAATTCATCACTAACTTTCCGTCTGGAGATTTCAGCTCCTGGGCAGTCGTAAAGTTTGCAATGAGAATTAGCGAGATAAGTAGCACAACATTTTTCATAATGAGTTTATATAAGACCGCCTGAAAGGTACAACGCTGAGTTGTTTTGTGAAAATATGAAAACTTAAAACTAAATGATAAGATTGAATAGATGAATAGGTGCGGCTATCTCGGAAATGACTTACTATAAGTGAGATCGATTTAAAACCTGAGCTCAGTAGAAATCGTTATCTTTATTTGAATCTTGATATGAAAAAAGGAATCTTTTCCTTCATCCTAACATGTCTGGGATATGCGGCCAATGCCCAATATTTCAATGACAACCTCTATGCAAGATATCAATGGAATGAATTGCAGGAATACAGAAGATCAGGGATTTATAACGTGCCACTCAAATGTACTCCCAGCAGTCAAGTGTTTGAGATATGGAGCAAAGGAGAGAATCAACTGGCTAATCATGGCGCAGCTATTAGTCAGGGAAATTTATGGGAAGACCAAACACGTTTTTACACAGCCTGCATTAGAGAAGATTCTTCATTTTGTGATGCCTACTTTCGTTTGGCTCAATGCCTTGTTAAGCAATCCAAATGGGTTGATGTTATCAAAATTCTATCTGTTGCTGAGAGAAAATTTCCCTTTGAACCTATGGTGTACTTGGGTCTGGGGCAAGCTTATCTGTACTTACAATACCAGACTCAGGCATTGCTGAACTTTGAGAAGGTTATGTCACTTTTACCTTCCAGTGCAGAAGGATACCTGGGGGCTAGTATGGTAGCTTATCAACAAGGCCAAACTCAGAAGGCGTTGGATTACCTTCAAATAGGGTTAAAGAAGGTAAATGAATTGGACATTGACTATCTGAAAGTTTTCGAAGGGATTTTATACTATCATACTGGACAAACCAAGAGGGCTTACAGCTTATTTCTGGACCTGAAGAAGCCGAGTTTTACGAGTAGATATATGAATCCATTTCAATATGCAACAGTTGAGAAATGGGGTCTTATCGGTCCTATGCTGGAGGCGCTAGCCCAGTATTACATTGGATTGTGTTTTTCGGCTAGAGGGGAGAATTATTTTAAAAATGCAATCTCTCATCTTAAGATTGCAAAGGACTATGGAATTGTAATTGATTCAACCGTTGCGAAAAAGGTAGGGATGGTTGTAGACGTTGATAATTTGAAGGAGCAACTGTTGTCCCTCTTTAGATTCAACAAAATACCAGGTAAAAAGAAATCTAATCTGTCTGCAGATGACGCCTTTGAAAACCGAAAGATAGATGATGCAATCTTATTATTCTCGCAATTGATAAAAGAGGACTCTTCTAATGTATATCCCTATGTGAAATTAGCTGAATGCTACAATATTAAAGAGGAGCAACAAAAGGCGTTGAGTATTTATAAATTAGCTGCTAAGAAATTCAGGAAAGAAGATCAGGTCTTACAAAGACTGGTAAGACAGTTTGTAAGGGTAGATAGCTTGTCATCTGCACTTGCCATTCTTCAAACTGATTTAGCAAAACATCCGGAAAAAGTTGAAGCTTATCTTCAAGCTTCTTTGATATTTGCCATTATGAACAAGAAGGCAGAAGCGATTAGTCTTACAAAGAAAATTGAACTTTACTACGCAAGGAAGATGCAGTCGATCCCCTCGAGAATTGCCTCTCTTTTAGGTGAATTTTTCTATTTAAAAGGGGATTATAACGTTGCGTTTGGTTACCTTAACTATGCTATTCGATCAGGATCCGGGAGCGATCCTTATCTAAATTATTACTATGCAAGGTGTCTTAGTGCCAAAGGAAGAATGGCAGAGGCTAAGAAATATTTTTACGATGCTATGGATCTTGGAGCCATTTTAAATGAACGTTCCATGACCGAATTTGGCTTGGTTAAAAGAACAGCATCTCCATACAATGTTAGATGAATTACCGAGGATAATTCGATTACAACGTATTCAGTAAAATAGGCGAGTGACATCTTAATCTACCGGGATTAGGATCGGTGATTACCAACTAAGAAGAGCTAAGCCATCACAAGGTGTGGTTTTTGTTTTATGCAAAACTTGAAATTACTAAGCTTCTTGAGAAGGTTCTTTCTGAGATATCACCTTGTTTCAGTCGAAATGTCAGTTTAAATAAGCTTCATTTGAATTTTGATTTAATTCTCATTATCAATACTTTAGTGTTTCAAAGTTAAATCGATAAATTATATGCGTGCAATCTGGAAAGGACACATTCAGTTTTCGTTGGTGAACATTCCGATCAGGATTTACAATGCCATAGACACCGCACAAACCATCAGCTTCAATCTGCTTTCGAAAGATGGCCACAACCCGGTGAGCTATGAGAAAAAGGATAAAGTAACAGGCAAAGTTTTGCGCGCAGAAGATATCGTAAAAGGCTATCAATATGAACCTGGTCAATATGTAATTGTGGATGAAGATGATTTTGCCAAAGTGAAATTGAAGAGTGAGAGAATCATTGAGATGCAGGGTTTTGTGAATGCAGAAGAAGTGCATCACACGCTTTTTGAAACGCCTTACTTCGTAGGGCCCGATGGCGATGCCGCGGCCAAAACGTATGGATTGCTGGCGGCTGTGCTAAAGGAAAGCGGAAAGGTAGGAGTTGGGAAGGTTGTACTTCGTGATCGGGAAACCCCGGTGCTGATCTCTCCTCATGAAAAAGGAATTATGATGTATCGGCTCCGCTACCCAAATGAAGTTAGAAATATAAATGAGGTGCCTCAAATGCTTGAAGTAAAGGCAGATAAAGAACAGTTGAAGCTGGCTAAAATGCTAGTGGATTCCATGTCTGTAAAATTCAGCCAAATTGAAATGAAAGATCACTATCACGATAAGCTTAAAGCCATCATTGATGCTAAAGTGGAAGGTAAGGAAGTGGTTACTGTTACCGAAGAAGAACCGAAGGTTGTGGATATTATGACCGCTCTAAAGGCAAGCATCGAAGCCGCCAAGAAGAAGCCGATGGAGAAAGCAAGAGGCGAGGCGAAGAAGGTAGAAAAGAAAGTAGCAGCCCCAAGGAGAAAGGCCTCTTAGTAAACATTCATTTTTAAAATCCTTTCGAACCTATCTCTCCAGTTCAATCGTTTTCGGATTTTATTTTAAAATACATTCTTTTCGGTCTTTTTGAATTCCTATCTTGGAGGAATTAAGTGCTTTTTAAACTCATGAAAATCTCTGCCACTCTGCTCGCCATGGTTATCGTCCTTGGGTGCAGTTCCCCCAAAGAAAAAATACCTGATATGCCCGCTCTTACTTCCAAAGCCAAAAAGCCAATTGTCTATCAAATGATGACACGCTTGTTTGGCAACAAGAATACAACCAACAAAACTTACGGAACGCTTGAGGAAAACGGAGTTGGAAAATTTGCTGACATCAACGAGAGGGCCCTTGCGGGGATTAAGGAGCTGGGTGTAACCCACGTTTGGTACACGGGTGTGCTTGAGCATGCTGTTCTTACAGATTATACAAAATTTGGAATACCGCTGGATGATGCCGATGTGGTGAAAGGCAGAGCGGGCTCACCTTATGCGATCAAAGATTATTACGATGTGAATCCTGATTTGGCGGTGGATGTGAAAAATCGTTTGGCGGAATTCGATCAACTGATTGAACACACACATCAGGCAGGATTAAAAGCCGTCATCGACTTTGTTCCAAATCACGTAGCTAGATCTTATCATAGCGATGCGAAGCCTGAAGGGGTGAAAGACTTGGGTGAGGAAGATGATAAAAATGTTCCCTTTAAGCCTTCTAACAATTTCTATTATCTGCCCGGGCAAAAATTTACTCCACCACAGGATTATAATTCATTGGGCAATAATCCATTCCCCACCAAAGATAAAAAATTTGATGAAGTTCCCGCCAAGGCAACGGGCAACGATCAATTTACTGCCACGCCTTCCATTCACGATTGGTTTGAGACCGTGAAATTGAATTATGGTGTAGATATTCAGGGCGGAAGGAAAAACTATTTCGATCCCGTTCCTGATACATGGAATAAAATGCGTGACATCTTGGTGTATTGGGCGAAGCGAAAAGTGGATGGCTTCCGTTGTGACATGGCTCAGATGGTGCCGGTTGAATTCTGGGGCTGGGTAATTCCCCAGGTGAAGCAGGTAAACCCTCAGATTGTATTTATTGCCGAAATCTATTCTCCCGAGCTATACCGGCCTTACATTGAAACAGGAAAATTTGATTACCTGTATGACAAAGTGCAGTTGTACGATACGCTTCGCATGCTGATCAATCATAAGACTCAGGCAAAAGATATTGCGGCCATTCAGAAGCACCTTAAAGGTATTAATGCCAACATGCTTCACTTTCTTGAAAACCATGATGAGCAAAGAATCGCCTCGCCTTTCTTCGCCACTGATCCTTGGAAAGCGGTTCCGGCAATGACAGTAAGCGCCTTGATCGACCAAGGGCCAGCGATGATTTATTTTGGACAAGAAGTAGGAGAGAAGGCCGAAGGCGCTGCTGGCTTCCAACAGAATGACGGACGTACCACCATGTTTGATTACTGGGGTGTGCCGGCTCATCAAAAGTGGATGAACGATGGCAAGTTTGATGGCGGTGCATTGAGTGACGAACAAAAGCAACTTCGCCAGTTCTATGCCGATATTTTGAATTTTGCTTCTGCCAATCCTGCGATTGCATCGGGAGAATACCTGGATCAAACGGAATTCAATTTTCAGAAAGGAAGTCTCTCGCCATTTATTCACGCTTTTGTGCGCTATGCAGGTGAAGAAAAATTGCTGATCGTTACCAACTTTAGCGATAAGCTCGAGAAGGCAAAAATCCAATTGAGTGAAGATTGCGTCAACGCCCTTCAATTAGACAAGAACACAAAATACATTGGCCGTGACTTGTTGCGTAGCGGACTGGACATTGGTTTCGACCAGAACTTTTATACAGAGTTTGATATGCCTGCTTACAGCGCGGTAATCCTCAAGATCAAGAATTAATAATTTTTAGTTTGAATACATGGTAAACGGAAAAAACAGAGTAGTCATTGAAAATGTGCAGCCAGTGGTAGACGGTGGCTTGTATCCTGCCAAGCGAACCATAGGCGATCGGGTAGATGTAACAGCTTCCATATTTGGAGATGGTCACGATCACATTCGCGCTTCCATATTATATAAGAAGGATAAAGGCGGCTGGATAGAGGTGCCGATGCAGGCTACGTTCAATGATGAGTGGCGGGCATCTTTCTACGTTGAAGAGAAAGGTTTTTACTATTTCACGGTTCAGGCCTGGGTAGATCATTTCGAAACATGGTACGATGGCTTCAAGAAAAAAGCACACGCCAAAGTAGATGTGAAAGTGGAGTTGATGGAAGGTGCTATTCTACTGCGCGAGTTGGGAAAAAAAGATGAGTCGTTGATATCCTATGCACGTAAGCTTGAGAATACCACCAAATATGCAGAGGCTGTTGAGCTAGTGTTGAGCGAAGAATTTGCGAATATAGTTGAGCATCATCCGCTCAAAGAGAATGTTTCAGAGTATGGAGC
>CAZNCO010000196.1:0-7743 GCA_964571345.1 uncultured Ohtaekwangia sp. | reverse complement strand
GCTGTTGTAGCTCAGTGGTAGAGCACTTCCTTGGTAAGGAAGAGGTCGTGAGTTCAATCCTCATCAACAGCTCTACCGAATTTTGCAGGAGCAGATGGCTTCGGGCTCTTAATTGAAATGTTGAAAGCTGAAATTGTGAATGCGGATGCGTAGCGAACATCTTAACGCACTCAGAAAAATAAGCGATTGCCGAAAGGCAATAAACCTATCCGAAAGGCTCAAAATGTTTAGGGTGTAGTCTTGCGAAAACGCGGGGCAACTTGATGAAGTAATTTTTAATTTAATTTTACACTTTAAACTTTAACTGGGATTTTCAAATATGGCAAAAGAAACATTTGACCGCTCGAAACCGCACGTAAACATCGGTACCATTGGTCACGTTGACCACGGTAAAACTACGTTGACGGCTGCTATTACTCAGGTTCTTTCTAAGAAAGGCCTTGCTGCAGTTCGTGACTTCTCATCGATTGATAACGCTCCTGAAGAAAAAGAGCGTGGTATCACGATCAACACTTCACACGTTGAATATGCAACTGACAAGAGACACTACGCTCACGTAGACTGTCCTGGTCACGCTGACTATGTAAAGAACATGGTTACGGGTGCTGCCCAGATGGACGGTGCTATCCTTGTGGTGGCTGCTACTGATGGTCCTATGCCACAGACTCGCGAGCACATCCTTTTGGCTCGTCAGGTAGGTGTACCTGCACTTGTAGTATTCATGAACAAAGTTGACTTGGTTGACGATGCAGAATTGCTTGACCTTGTAGAAATGGAAGTTCGTGAACTCCTTTCTTCATATCAGTTCCCTGGCGACACTATGCCGGTTATCCGTGGTTCTGCACTTGGTGCATTGAATGGTGAGCCAAAGTGGGTTGCTAAAGTAGAAGAATTGATGGATGCAGTTGATAACTTCATTCCAATTCCAGTTCGCCTGGTTGACAAAGATTTCTTGATGCCTGTAGAAGACGTGTTCTCGATCACTGGTCGTGGAACGGTTGCTACTGGTCGTATCGAGCGCGGTGTTATCAAAACTGGTGATCCAGTTCAAATCCTTGGAATGGGCGCTGAGAACTTGACTTCTACCATCACTGGTGTGGAGATGTTCCGCAAAATCCTTGACAGAGGTGAAGCTGGTGATAACGTTGGTTTGTTGCTCCGTGGTATTGAAAAAGAGCAAATCTGCCGTGGTATGGTTATTTGCAAGCCAGGTACTGTAACTCCTCACGCTAAATTCAAAGCTGAAGTTTACGTATTGAGCAAGGAAGAAGGTGGTCGTCACACTCCATTCTTCAACAAATACCGTCCTCAATTCTATTTCCGCACTACTGACGTAACTGGCGAAGTTAAGTTGCCTGCAGGTGTAGAAATGGTTATGCCTGGCGATAACGTGTCAATCGAAGTAGAATTGATCAACAAAATCGCTATGGAAAAAGGTCTTCGTTTCGCTATCCGCGAAGGTGGCCGTACGGTAGGTTCTGGTCAGGTTACAGAAATCCTTGACTAAGACTTAGCTTGTCGTAAGACAAATAGCTGATAATCAAATAAAAAGCGTTTCTGAGATTTTTCTTGGAAACGCTTTTGTTTTCTTTCTGGATTGCCATACATTTGCAGTCCTTTTGAAATTAAGGGTAGAGGGTCAAAAGGAAAGCCAACAAGGTAATACGGGTGTAGCTCAATTGGTAGAGTAGCGGTCTCCAAAACCGTTGGCTGGGAGTTCGAGTCTCTCCACCCGTGCAGAAACAGACTTAAATGGAAAAAATTAAAAACTATATCCTCGAGTCGATTGACGAGATCCGGAACAAAGTTTCGTGGTCAAAGTTCAGCGAATTGCAAAGCAGTGCCATTCTTGTATTGGTAGCTTCTTTGATTTTTGCCTTGGTTATTGGCCTTGTGGATTTAGGTTTTAAGAATGCTTTGACCTGGTTTTACAGAGAATTCTAGGAAATCATGGCAGATTTAAAATGGTATGTGTTACGCGTGATTAGCGGCCAGGAAAAGAAAATCAAATCTTACCTGGAAACAGAGATCGAACGTTCTAAGCTTACACAATTTGTTCCTCAGGTACTTATTCCCTCGGAGAAGGTATATGAGATGCGCAATGGCAAGAAGCGTGTTCGGGAAAGAAATTTCTTTCCAGGATATGTGTTGGTTTCAGCTGACTTAAGCCACGGTGAAGCATACCATAAAGTGAACAATATACCCGGAGTAATCGGGTTCTTAGGTGCAAATGGTTCCAGCGCAACAAGCAAAGAGCCGGTTCCTTTGAGACAAAGTGAGGTGAACAGAATTTTAGGCACTGTGGATGAAGTTGATCAGTTTGAAGAAAAACTGGAAACTCCATTTATTAAAGGAGAATCTGTAAAAGTAATGGATGGTCCTTTCAGTGGCTTTACTGGAAACGTGGAGGAGATCTTTGAAGACAAGAAGAAGTTGAATGTGATGGTGAAAATATTTGGGCGTAATACCCCAGTTGAATTAAGTTACATGCAAGTAGAAAAGTTAGACTAAGAATAAAATGGCTAAGGAAGTTATCGGTTATTTGAAATTACAGGTTAAGGGTGGAGCAGCCAATCCGGCACCTCCCATCGGGCCTGCCTTGGGTTCAAAAGGTTTGAACATCATGGATTTTTGCAAGCAGTTTAACGCTCGCTCGCAGGATAAGCCAGGTCAGGTATTACCTGTACTGATTACTATTTATAATGACAAGTCATTTGACTTTGTTATTAAGACACCGCCTGCAGCTATTTTGATCATGGATGCTATTAAGATTCAGAAGGGTTCAAAAGAGCCTAACCGTGCAAAGGTTGGTTCTATTTCCTGGGATCAGATAAAGAAAATTGCAGAGCTAAAAATGCCTGATCTGAACGCGTTCAAAGTTGAGTCAGCCATGAAAATGGTTGCGGGAACAGCGCGTAGCATGGGTGTAACAGTAAGTGGTGTAGCTCCTTGGGATAAATAAAAAATATTACAATGGCACGAGTTTCTAAAAACAGAAAAGCAGTAAGCGCAAAATATAACCTGGACAAGGAATATTCATTGACGGATGCTGCAAAAATGCTGAAGGATATCACCTTCACAAAGTTTGATGCATCTGTGGATGTTGATATCCGCCTGGGTGTAGATCCTAAGAAATCAGATCAAATGGTGCGTGGTGTAGTTTCTCTACCTCATGGCCTTGGTAAAGTGGTTCGCGTATTGGTATTGTGCTCACCTGACAAAGCTCAGGAAGCAAAAGATGCCGGTGCCGAGCACGTAGGATTGGACGATTATATCCAGAAAATTGAAGGCGGATGGACAGATGTTGATGTGATCATCACCATGCCAACCGTAATGGCAAAAGTAGGTAAGCTAGGTAAGGTGCTTGGCCCTCGTGGCTTGATGCCAAACCCTAAGTCCGGAACAGTTACCCTTGATGTAGCGAAAGCGGTGAAGGAAGTGAAAGCGGGTAAGGTGGACTTTAAAATCGACAAACAAGGAATCATTCATGCTAGTATAGGTAAGGCTTCTTTCAGTCCAGACAAAATCAAAGATAATGTCGCTGAACTTATCAATACAGTTATAAAACTGAAGCCGGCTTCATCGAAAGGAACATACCTGCAAAGTATTTCTCTTTCTACTACGATGAGCCCAGGTATCAGGATTGATTCTGCATCAATAGGTCTTTAATTTTTAAAAACATGACCAGGGAAGAAAAAGGACAAATAATAGATGAGTTGGCTGAGAAATTTTCTCAGAACAACCATTTCTATATCACAGACGCTTCTGGATTAACAGTAGCTCAGGTGAATGCGTTGCGCAGGTTGTGCTTTAATGCTGGTGTGGAGTATGTTGTTTACAAGAACACATTGATCCGCAAGGCATTGGAGAAGCAAAAAGCCGACTACACAGATATTTTTAAGACACTCCACGGTTTCTCAGGCGTGATGTTCTCGAAAGAGGTTGGCAACGCACCCGCGAAAGTGATTAAGGAGTATCGTAAGAAATTAGAGGGCAAACCCGGTTTAAAAGCAGCTTCCATCGAGAGTGCCCTCTTTATAGGTGATGAACACCTAAACACGCTTACTGAGTTGAAATCTAAAAATGAACTCATTGGCGAAATTGTTTCACTGCTTCAATCTCCTGCGAAGAATGTATTGTCTGCTTTGTTGAGCGGCAAAAACACAGTAGCGGGCTTGGTAAAAGCATTGGAAGAAAGAAAAAACTAAATCAGAAATCAAAAATTTTAAACACTTATCAATCATGGCGGACATCAAAGCAATTGGCGATCAACTGGTAGAACTTACCGTAAAAGAAGTAAACGAATTAGCTTCTTATCTTAAAGAAACTTATGGCATCGAGCCAGCAGCAGCAGCTGTAGTGGCAGGACCTGCAGCAGGTGGTGCAGCGGGTGGTGGTGCAGCAGCAGCTGAAAAGACAAACTTTGACGTAGTGTTGAAGTCAGCAGGTGCTAACAAACTTCAGATCGTGAAATTGGTTAAGGAATTGACTGGTCTTGGCTTGAAAGAAGCTAAGGACATGGTAGACGGAGCTCCTAAGACTATCAAAGAAGGCTTACCTAAAGACGAAGCTGAAAACCTTAAGAAGCAACTCGTAGAAGCAGGTGCTGAAGTAGAGTTGAAGTAATCTTCTTGAAGGGCGCGGATACCGTCTGAAAGGGATTTCAGGCCCCATTCCTTGAAAAAAGGGCTGGGGTCTTTCCCTATTTATGCATCAGCATATTGTATCTAAGTTAGAAATTCTATTCTGGTAAATTTTAACCGCTAAGTACCTTGGCAAAGAAGACAGCAAACAACCGGATTGATTTTTCATCCATCGATAAAGTCCTTGACTATCCTGATTTCTTGGATATTCAGCTTCAGTCATTCAAAGACTTTTTGCAGATCGAAACTCCTGCAGAGAAGAGACAGAACGAAGGTCTCTTTAAAGTATTTGCAGAGAATTTCCCGATCTCTGACTCGCGCGAAAATTTCGTGCTAGAGTTTGTGGATTACACAATCGACCCGCCAAAATACAGCGTAGACGAATGTATCGACCGAGGTCTCACATTCTCTGTACCGCTGAAAGCAAAACTTCGCCTCACCTGCAATGATGAGGACAACGAAGATTTCGAAACCATCGAACAGGAAGTTTTCCTTGGAAACATTCCTTACATGACCGAGAAAGGGTCGTTTGTTATCAATGGTGCTGAGCGTGTAATCGTATCTCAACTTCACCGTTCTCCGGGTGTTTTCTTCGCCATGAGCAAGCACACCAACGGAACCAAGTTGTATTCAGCCAGAATTATTCCTTTCAAAGGATCTTGGATTGAATTTGCTACAGACGTGAACGCGGTGATGTATGCTTATATCGATCGTAAGAAAAAATTCCCTGTAACTACATTGCTTCGTGCAATTGGTTACGGTACTGATAAAGACATTCTCGATTTGTTCGGCTTGAGCGAAGAAGTTGAAGCCAGCAAGAACACATTGAAGAAAATGGTAGGCCGCAAGTTGGCTGCCCGGGTGTTGAAAACCTGGACGGAGGATTTTGTGGATGAAGATACCGGTGAAGTGGTTTCCATCGATCGTAACGAAGTGTTACTCGAGCGCGATCATTTGATCACCGCTGAAGATGCAGATACTATTTTGGAATCAGGCGCTAAGTCAATCATTCTTCACAGAGAAGATGTGAACGTAGCAGACTTCCAGATCATCTTCAATACATTGGCGAAAGACAATTCGAACTCTGAAAAAGAGGCGGTTGAACAAATCTATCGTCAATTAAGAAATACAGAAGCTCCTGACGAACAAACGGCTCGCGATATTATCCAGAGCTTGTTCTTCAGCGAGAAGCGTTATGACCTTGGTGAAGTAGGTCGTTACAGAATCAACAAAAAATTAGGACTTGACTTAAGTGCAGATCAACGTGTGTTGACCACTGAAGACATTATCCTGATCGTAAAATATCTGATCGGTTTGATCAACTCCAAAGCAGTTGTTGACGATATCGATCACTTGAGCAACAGACGTGTGCGTACCGTTGGTGAACAATTGTATTCACAGTTTGGTGTAGGTCTTGCACGTATGGCAAGAACCATCAAAGAAAGAATGAACGTTCGCGACAACGAAGACTTCAAGCCAGTTGATTTGATCAACGCGCGCACATTGTCTTCGGTGATCAATTCATTCTTTGGAACGAACCAGTTGTCACAGTTCATGGATCAAACTAACCCATTGGCAGAGATCACGCACAAGCGTAGGATGTCTGCCCTTGGTCCTGGTGGTCTTTCACGTGAACGTGCCGGTTTCGAGGTTCGAGACGTACACTATACGCACTACGGCCGCTTGTGTACCATCGAGACTCCTGAAGGTCCGAACATCGGTTTGATTTCTTCTCTTTGCGTTCACGCGAAAGTGAACAAAATGGGTTTCATCGAAACTCCGTATCGCAAGGTTGAGAATGGCAAGGTGAAAGGTAAAGATGTTTTATTCCTCACAGCAGAGGAGGAAGATACTTTCAACATTGCACAGGCAAATGTTAAAATCAATTCGACCGGAGACCTGGAAGAAGAAAAAGTAAAAGCACGTTTTGAAGGTGACTTCCCAGTGGTGGAACCTAAGGATATCCGCTACATGGATATTGCACCTAACCAAATCGTTTCGATTGCCGCATCATTGATTCCTTTCCTTGAGCATGATGACGCCAACCGTGCGTTAATGGGTTCTAACATGCAACGTCAAGCCGTGCCATTGATCAGACCTGAAGCTCCAATTGTTGGAACAGGCCTTGAAGGACGTATTGCACTTGATTCAAGAGCACTTGTATTAGCGGAAGCAAATGGTGTTGTTGAATTTGTAGATGCAAAGAAAATAGTAGTGAAGTATGAAGTCTCTGAAGAGCAACAACTAGTTCGCTTTGACGATGAATTCAAAACATATAACCTAATTAAGTTCCGCAGAACCAACCAGGACACTTGCATCAACCTTACGCCAATTGTAAGAAAAGGTGAGAAGGTTGTGAAAGGTCAGCCGCTGTGCCAGGGATATGGAACTGAAAAAGGAGAACTTGCTCTGGGAAGAAACTTGCTGGTGGCGTACATGCCTTGGCAGGGATATAACTTCGAGGATGCGATTGTAATTTCCGAGCGCGTAGTCCGCGATGACGTTTACACTTCAATTCATATTGAAGAATTTGAATTGGAAGTACGCGATACAAAACGCGGTGAAGAAGAATTGACTTCTGAAATACCGAACGTAAGCGAGGAGGCTGTTAAGCACCTCGATGAAAACGGTATCATCCGCGTAGGAGCAGAAGTAAAAGAAGGCGACATCCTGATTGGTAAAATCACTCCTAAAGGAGAAACCGATCCGACTCCGGAAGAGAAATTGTTGCGTGCAATCTTCGGTGATAAAGCCGGTGATGTGAAAGATGCATCCATGAAAGCACCTCCATCATTGAAAGGTGTAGTAATTGATACCAAACTATTCTCTCGTCCTAAGCGTGACAAAGATGTTCGCAACAAGTCGAAAAAGGAATTGGATGCCCTCAAAAACAAGTACAGCAAGCAATTGACTGACTTGCGTAATGAGATGATCAAAAAACTGACTGCATTACTTACGGGCAAAACAAGTCAGGGCGTTAAACACAAGTTTGGCGATGAGTTGATCAGCAAAGGCGTTAAGTTCTCAGGCAAGGTGATCGAAAGCAACTTGTTCCCTGACAAGAACATTTATCGTGATGAGAGCAATTACAATGTTCCTG
>CAZNCO010000195.1:0-7771 GCA_964571345.1 uncultured Ohtaekwangia sp. | reverse complement strand
TTGAATGAGCTCCCGCTCTGAACAACGTTTTTCGGATGACCATCCATATTAGCAGTAAGCAGCAGTCCATGCCAATGAACATTGGTTTCTTCGGAGAGTTGATTTTGGAAAAGCGGGGCCACCGTCATGGGGCTGCTCACTTTTATGGTTGGGCCAAGTATAGAGTTACCATAACCTAAAACGGAACTGCTTTGATTATTCAAAATCGTGCTTGTGTTAGCTTTAGCCGTTATTGAAAAATTATTGCTCACCACATTTGGAAAACCGAGTGATGATGTGAATGCACCTTCGATCACTGCCACCGCATTAGAACCCATGTTCATATTCATCATGTTCATATTATCTGAACAACTCTGTAAGGCTGGCTCAATCATAATGGCTGAAGCAGCTATCCCGGAAAGTTTCACAAAATCTCTTCGCTTCATTTTTTCAAATATTTTCTGGCATTTTTTTCTGATTCGAAGTACAATATGGAACCCGATTTATTGGGATTCATCGTAATAAAAGCCTGGGCTTTATCCACGGAAACATGGCTATAAGGATCAACTGCAACCCGAACAGATTGATCTGTATTGAGATCCCGTACACACTTTTCGCAGCATCCGTAGTACGTTTTATCCTGCACCACCACTGGAATTTGATTAACCCCCATGTACATGTTATTTACCATGCACACCAGTTTGTGTTCAACGGCTATACCAGGTGCTGGTAGAGATGCCTGGTATCTTTGCTGCATTTCACTTTCGTGTTTCTCCTGCTGATAGTAGTGTATTCCCAACCATACAAACCATCCTCCGATCAGCAGAATGGCGAGGGTTGTTATGAGAACTTCACTCCATTTTATTTTCTTTTTACCTGCATTTGATGGTTTTTTCACAGTTATCTTTTTCATAACTCGTAGAAAAGCTTTCCATTTAAAGTCATAATCAAACCTATGAGAAAGGGGCGTTTCAATGGATTCACTTACTCCGCCCCATTACCCCGCTTAATGAATCATTTCTTTTACACTCCCGCACTTTAGCATCTTGTCTCCGAAATAAGGATTTTTGATTTCCTTTTCATTGGAAAGCCAATATGCCCCGGTATTGTTGTTTGCCATCGGGCAGTATTCGAGATAGAGCATGCCCATCGAAAGTTTTTCACCCTTGACCAGGGTAGTCACTTCGTTGCTCAATGTGCTGAACATTTTCCGTTGTTCCGTCAAATCAGAAATGCCGGAAATCTTTGCGGCAAGTTCAACCGATGAAGCTGACCCGTTTGCATCCTTTAGGGCTTTTGTTAATTGGGCAGCACTCTTCTGTGCTTCATCAGCACTTGATGCCACCAAAGCGTTTTTCAAGTGTAGATAGTGTTCATAAGCGGCACCTAGTTTGGGATCTTTGAACATCACCATATTTTGCTCATTCTTTTTGGCATCCCCATGTTTCGCATGGTCGTGTTGTGCATTGGCCGCCCAGCTACCTAGAACCAGGCAAAGCGCTATCATTTTTGTTTTCATAATTGTAATTGGTTTTAAAGTAATTATTATTAAGTACCGGCATAGGTTTTTACTGCTTTCAGTAACCGAACTGTCCCCACAAGGGTTCTGAATTTTCCCGTTTCCATCACCTGCGTGAACGACTGCTGGCTGATTGCCTTTTGCAGTATATCTTTCAGGCTATCGTTGGTGGTTTCAAAGCCATCAAGTAATTGCACACCATAAAAACCCATCCGCTGAAAAGCATTGTCGGGCTTGCCGAAGTCTGCAATATATAATTCTCCCAATGGCTTAAGTACGCGATTAATTTCTGCAATGGCAGCGTATTTCTGTCGCTCATTGAGGTGATGGAACACCAGGCTCGACATTACTTTGTCAAAATGTTTATCAGGATAGGGCAATGTCGTTCCGTTGTACAGCCTGGCGCTGATATTATTCAGTTTCATTTTCTCCAGTTTTTGGTTAGCGATTGAAAGTATTTTTTCGTCCACATCTACTCCGAAAATTTCGGAGTAAGGATTTGCACTTGCTGCCATGATTGAAAGCGTGAGCGATCCACAACCAAAATCCAAAATGCGATCCTCAGCTTGGATATTCATTTGTTGGATGAGCGCCATCTTGAATTTCCGCTCAGGCATTGTTAACTGTAGTACTGGGTCGTAAATCTTGGTGAGCCAGTCGTACTTTAGCGCAGGTATATAGTTTTTACTTTCGTTCATTGATCTAATTTTATTGACCGTACATATATTGATTCCAAATGATAAATATCACAATTGCAATAACTATGGCATAAACCGCTTTTTTCAACCATATGCCCCAGAGAAACGGTGGCTTTGTGTTATTTGTCTCGCAGCACTGCTTTGCCATAAAATTCTTATTTCAAGGTTTCCTTTGTTTCACCGCACCTCAGCATTTGTTCACCGAAATATGGATTGCTGATTTCTTTGTCAGTGCTGATCCAAAACGCTCCTTTGCTTTCAAAGGCCATCGGGCAAAATTGATAATACGCGCGCACGTCATCGACTTTGAATGTTTTGATAGCTGCGTAGAAAGCATTCGTCAGTTTTGAAAAGGCTGCACGTTGAATCTCAATGTCTCCACTTGCATCGATAAGTTTCACCGAAGTTTCAATGTCTTTCAGATTTGCCATCCATTCCATGTGAGCATCCCCATTCAGTAAACTCATGTCGATGTTACCCAATGAGGCTTTCAATTCTTTCGCATTCTTTGAAGCTAAGTTTGCATCGGAAGCAACCAACGCATTTTTAATTTTGAGGTAGGGCGAAAGAGCAGCCTTCAGTTGTTCATTGAATTTTGGACTAACTTCAAACGCCTGAGCCTCCATTTTCTTTTCCTGTAATGCCACCGTCTGTACCTCTGCACCCTCATGGTGGTGACCTGCCATCGGATTCACTCCTTTCTTCAGAACAACTTCGCTGTAAAGCAAATAAGCACCCGTCACTACTGCGGAGTCTCCTTCCTGCAAACCCTCGGTAATTTCGACCCTATCAAAATTCTGAAGTCCGGTGGTCACTATCTGCGAGCGGAATTTCCCGTTTCCATTTTTCTTATAGACAAGCGTGCCGCCTTCTTCCCGGATCACGGCATCGGATGGGAGTACAAGCGCTTTCTTTTTAGAGTGCTCAAACACGATCTCAGCTTGCATTCCCGGAATAAAGCGATAGCCAGGATTAAGGAGCGAAGTGCGCATCACAAAAATCTGGCTGCTCTGCCGGTATTCTGGTGCAAGGAATATGACCTTGCTGGGAATGGGGTAGTCTTCAAATCCATTGACACGAATCACCACGGGGTCATTTACCTTGAGTAATGAAGCTTCGTTCGGATAGAGTTCAGCTTCCACCCAAAGTTTATTTAAGTTTTCAAGCCGGTAAATCGATGTTCCTTCGGATACATATTGTCCTTCAATCACATTGATTTCGGTGATGATCCCCGAAGCGGGTGCAACAAATTGTATCCGTGGACTTGTCACTTTCTTCTCGGCCAATTCACTGATTTGCGCTTCGGTCAATCCATACAACCACAATTTCTTTTTAGCCGCTTCCAAATATGCCTGCGAGTGTTTGTCGCCCAACGCTTTGACCTGGTCAATGGCCAGCAAATATTCTTGTTCATACGTGAGCAATTGTTCGCTGTATATTTCATAGATCGGTTGGCCCTGGTTCAGGCGCACACCCGTTTCCTTGATGAACAGTTTGTCAAGCCTACCAGGCACGCGCGTGCTGACAACTTCTGTCTGCGTTTCATCGGCCCGTATTTTTCCGTTTAGCAACAGGCTGCTGCCAATGGATTGAAATGTTATTGGCTCAACTTTTACATTGGCCAGTTCGATTTGGCTCTTGCTAAGAATTACTTCAGTTGCATCACCTCCCGCTTTCACTTCCACTAATTCCATTCCACAAATCGGGCATGAACCAGGTTTATCTTGAACGATCTGTGGATGCATTGGGCAAGTGTAGGTCTTTTTATTTTCACTGGCTTGGGAGTCTTTCTTGCTTCGGCAAGCGGTTAAGCCAGCGGAAAGTGCTGCACAAACCATCAGAAATTGAATAACTTTTTTCACGGTACTTATTTTTTACTGACTTTTATAAAACTTTCACTATCCACCAGGTACTGGGCGTTTGCGGCAATCTCTTCGGAATCTTTTAGACCGTCCGTTACTTCAATCCAGTCGCCCGACTCTAGTCCTGTTTTTACCTGAAATGGTTTAAATGTTTTGCCCTCTTTGATGAATACAATTTGTTGAACACCTAAATCAAGTACTGCCTTTCGGGGCACCCAAAGTTGTTGTTCCTTCACCTGCGTGACGTGGGCCGTGAGCAACTGACCCACGCGAATATCTCCTGAATTAACATTAATATAGGAACGCACCTGCATGAATTGCTTTCCTTCACTAAAAAACGGCTGTATAAAATCCACTTTGGCATTAAGCGGTTTGGCAGCGCCATTGATATGAAGTTGTATCGCAACGCCTTTCTTAATCAATGCGCCATCTGCGGCTGAAAAATAAAGCTCAGCCCACAAGCGTGTACCATCTACCACTTTGAAAAGGCTTTGGCCGGTGGTAACATACATGCCTTCACGGATTGACAATTGCCCGCCCGGCACTGCAGATGGGTTGAAATCCATTGCGTTGTTCGCGGGCATTCCTCCGCTCATTCCGCCCGAAGATTTTTTATCCATTCCTCCGCTACTCATAGCAGTTGAAGAACTTGACACAACCGGGTTTTCAGGTACTGACACGGTGGATTCAACAATGTACCCGGTGTAAGGGCTCAACACCGGAAGTGCAAATGTCTCTTTTCTCACTTTGACAATGCTTTCGATCTGAACATCGGTGAGTCCTAGTAATATGAGTTTTTGCTTTACTCCCTCAATGATCCCGGCTTCTGTTTTGTGTTCACTGATAACATAGAGCAGTTCGCGCTGTACAGTAACGATCTCAGGGCTGTAGATCTCCATAATCACCTCGCCCGCATGCACGGGTTGATAATTATACTTCAGAAAAAGCCGTTCGATCCGGCCACCAAACCTCACCGGAACAGAAAAAGTCTTTCGGGTATCGTAGCTAATGACACCGGGAGCCTTCACATTAACTGACATGGTTTTTCTTTCAGGCCGAATTGTTTCAATCGAAGCCACCACCGATGCATTGGTGGGCTTGATCAGGTTTTTTAAATCATTGCTGATTGCTACATCCGTTCCTCCCCTTGATTTTTTAACTAAATCCATACCGCAAACCGGGCAATTGCCGGGCTTATCTTGTATCACCTGGGGATGCATCGGACAAGTGTATTCCTCAGCCGCATGGACGTGCTGATCTTTATTTGAACTGCAAGCGACCGACAGCAACAACAACAAAACAAAGATCAGGCAATTTCTTGCTTCAATTCCCGCGGTCAAATTATATTTCCAGTAGCTTCTCATAATTAACTATCGTTTCAAAGTATCTGTTCAACGTATCAAGGTATTGAGTCTGAGCCATGAGGAGTGTTTCATAGGCATCAATAACAATGTAGAGTTCTTCGCGGTTCTCCTGATAAGCAAGCATCAGCGTCTCATAATTCTTGCGAAGTGCAGGTACTATCCTATTCTCATAATTAGTAACCTGTTGTTTCAATGTTTTGATTTCGTTAACCATGGCTGCGGTCATCCCCTGCAATTCGTTCAGGCTCGATTCGCGCTCGCGTTTCATCGCTTCGATTTGGCCGCCCATGCCTTTAACGTTTGACTTATACATCTTCGAAGACCAGGGCGCAATGGGTATCGTGATCATGCCCAGCAACATGTACTGACCAGGCATCCCTGAGCCTCTTGGGATCATGTGATTGTAGCTGATCGTAAAATCCGGTTTTGCCTGTGCCTTCTCCAGTTGCTGGTTCAAACGCATCGACAAAATCGTTCTGTCTATTTTCTTAATGTCGCTCCGGTTTTGAGCAAAGACAGAAGTGTCAGTTAATTCCGGAACAAAATCGGAATACCGGTTAGTCGTATCGATTTGGTAACGGAGTTCTTTTGACACATTCATCAACTGGTTCAACAGAATATTTTTCTGAATCATTTCATTGTCGTTCATAAGGATCATGTTCTGCACTTCGTTCAGCCTTCCTTCCGCTTTGAAAACATTTCCAACCTTTGCCTGATTGTAGGGATAGCGCACTTCGCTGATCTTCAAGACCAGCCTGATGATCTCTTCATTTTCCTGAAGGATTTTTTTCTTCTTCTCCAAAACAATCCATTGGTAGAACGCTGTCTTAGCAATCGCCCTCAACTCGTTGAACGTGTACGTTTCATCAGCTTTTTCAATCAGAGCTTTGGAGTTGAGATACGATTGATTGGAACGCAGTTTTGCAGGGTTGGTAAATTTCTGTTGAACGGAGAGCATGATCTGTCCCTTATCCCGCTCGTCCATTACGCTCGTTCCGGGATATGGAAGCATCCATGGGCCGCCTCCCACTTCAGGAGCCATCAGGCTTTTCGCACCAGCTGCAAATGAATTCATCGCTTCCGCTCGATACCTGTAATTTTTCAGCATGGGGTTATTGGTGTTGATCACTTGCAGGATGCTGTCCAACGTTACGCGATTTTGCGCCAGCACTGATTGTGCCACGCAAACAGCAGCGATAACAAAACTAATTTTAATGGTTCGTTTCATCTGTTAATAATTGATTTTTATGGTCAGATGGAATGGCCAATAGTATCATACCATTGAGTGTTAAGCATTTTAATGGCCATTTCATGTGTTGATGAATTGTTTTTTTAGTGTCACATGGAACCGCCAAATAAGTTATCATGCTTTTGTACATGTTAATGCGAGGCGGTTTCATGGATGTCGAGTTTTCCGAATTTTTTAAGCTCATATTCTTTTGTCATTAAGAAAATAAGTGGAGTCACTAAAAGTATGTGTGTTGAGGAAGTCAGCACTCCACCAATCATTGGCAACACAATTGGTTTCATCACATCTGTGCCGACACCTGTTGCCCACAAAACAGGAACAAGACCAAACAGGGCAACAGACACTGTCATAAGCTTTGGCCTCAAGCGTTTGGCCGCCCCAGCGATCACGTATTCCTTCAAGTCTTCAAAAGAAATTGTCTCTCTTGAGTTGCCGCGCAATTCAGCCAGTTGTCTCATTGAGTCGTTGAGATAGATTACCATGACCACACCTGTCTCTACTGCAATTCCAAAAAGCGCGATGAATCCCACTGCAACTGCTACGGATAAGTGCACACCATAGAAGTAAATCATGTATGCACCGCCTATGAGGGCGAATGGAACTGTAATCAAACTAAAGAAAGCCTCGCGAATTGAATGAAATGCAAAGTAGAGTGAGAGAAAAATGATGATCAAAACAACAGGCGCAATAAGTGTCAATGTCTTTTTGCTGCGGATCAGATTTTCGTATTGTCCGCTCCACTCAATGTAATATCCATTGGGTAGTGCTCCCAACTCTGTGTTGAGTTTATCGATGGCTTCTTGCACCGTACTTCCAAGATCACGGTCGCGCACGTTGAAGAGAACAGTTCCGCGCAACATGGCATTTTCTGAATTGATCATGGGAGGGCCATCTTTAATGGTGAGGTCTGCCACTGCCGAAAGCGGTATGGTGCCAAGTGCAGGCGTTTGTACGGGAATTCGCTTGAGTTGATCCATACTGTTTCTGTAATCCTGCGCAAGCCTTACATTGATTGAAAATCGTTGCCTTCCCTCAATGGTGCGGGCAACGGGTGTTCCGCCAATAGCGGATTCCACAATCATATTTACATCGTCAATGTT
>CAZNCO010000194.1:0-7789 GCA_964571345.1 uncultured Ohtaekwangia sp. | reverse complement strand
TTTGACCCATTGCCTGAAATTCCTTCAAAGATGCTTCATCAATTTTATTTTGTTCCGCAATCATTGTATCATGACCTCCCGGAAACATTACAGGAATCTGGTTAGCAATACCAACTTTGATGTAACGCTGCAGAAATTCTGGCTTGGCAAACAATGTACCCATGTGCGAATCCAAATGCGTTGGCTCAAAACCCATCTCACGTGCCCGCCCTAGCTGCGCCAATATCTCTTGTTCTATTTCATCATCGCTTGCATGAGCCACTGTATTTTCGACAGATGCCCACATCGCTCCTTCTTTGTCCACGAGCCCGGGAACATTCTTCTTTCCGGTCAGTGGCCCCCAGCGATACTCATCCCATTCCGAAGTTAACGTAAGATGAAGACCAGCATCCACTTTGGGATTCGCCTTCAAAAACTTCACAAAGCCAGGGACCCACGGACATGGCATCATCACGCTTACCGAAGAAGCCACTCCTTCCATAAGGGCCTTCCTCGCTCCTTCATTGCTATCCCACGACATGCCTGCATCATCTACATGCAGAATCAAAACTTTAGAACCTGATGGAAAGCCTAATTTCTCAGCGTATGTCTGCTGACCAAATGCCTGCCCGTTTATTGCAATCAGCAATAGAATAAAAATCTTCTTCATTTTGATGAATCTAAGTTGATGTATAAACAATGACAAAATCATTATTGATCTGATACCCTAACTGAAACTCCTGGTGATGGATTCTTCCGAAGACTAATCCCTCCATTCTTTTCTCAAATGGCTGAATCAGAAGTTGTGTTGAAAAATGCAACCCGCCTTTTCCGTCTAGTTTATAAAGCGCTTCCTTGGCACACCAATAAACACAATGTTTTTCCACATCAGTGCCTGCATCTCTGAGCTCTTCAGGAGACAACACACGTGGCGCCACTTTTAAAAGTTTTTCTTTTGGCTGTTCAAGGTCTATCCCCACAGGTTTGAATTTATTGATCTGCACAGCCACATATGGATAGGAATGAGAAAGAGAAATGTGATGCGGATATTTCTCCAACAATGGTTTACCAAATTCATCTTTCTGAATTCCAAAAAAACGCAAGCCTAAATAGTTTGATAACGTCAGCGCCAGGGTGCGGGCAGCAAACCACTCCAATCGCTTTTGCGGATGAACTATATCGGCAGGAATCTTTCCCAAAATATCTCCCGCCAGCTGACCTTCCGTTTCTTCAATGCGCCATATTGCCCAGCCACATTGGTCATTGGTTTTATTTAATTCAATCAGAGGCATTGATCAATCCATCTTTAAGTCACAATTTTGGTAAAATTTTCCATAAAGCCTTGCCAAAAGTAGAAGTCAAAAAAAGAAATAGTTTTCTTGGCCATCTCGATAGCATCTATGCGTTGCAATCTGCAGGCAATAATTTCTTTTACTCTGCAGCAGGCGATGGAATGATTGTGCGCTGGGATCTAAACAATCCCGAAGAAGGTGAATTGATTGCTCAATTGCCAAAGTCAGTTTATGCGCTGTTATTTTTGGAGGCCACGAACCAACTCATAGCAGCTCAGAATTTTAGTGGTATTCACGTGCTCGATCCGGACGCAAAAAAAGAAATCGCTTCCCTTCAGCTCACGTCATCACATATTTTCGATCTCAAGATATATGAACGGAATTTGCTTGTAGCAACGGGAGAAGGTCAACTTTTAGTAGTAGACATGAACGCTTTGAAAGTAACAAAACGGATTCAAGCCGCGGAGAAAAGTGTTAGATCAATAGCGATCAATCGTCATGCTAATGAAGTCGTCATCGGCAGCAGCGACTATAGTATTCAAGTATTTGATGCTTCTACCTATCAGCTGAAAAAGAAACTAGACGCTCACAAGAATTCAGTCTTTGCAGTTGGCTTTACTCCAGACGGTAAGTTTCTGGTAAGCGGCTCACGCGATGCTCACTTGAAGATTTGGGATGCGGAAAATGGCTATCAACTTACAGACGACATTGCCGCTCATTACTTCGCCATCAATGACATTCGATTCAGCCCGGCTGGGAAATATTTTGCCACTTGCAGCATGGATAAGTCGATTAAGCTCTGGAGTACGTCTGATTTTCAACTTTTGAAGGTGATTGACAAGTCGAGACATGCTGGCCACGGCACCTCGGTGAACAAGCTGTTGTGGGTAGCGCACGAAGGTATTTTGCTGAGTGCCAGCGATGACCGTTCGATTTCTTCCTGGAATTTACTATTTTTGTAAATCGTTCTTTGGGATTTAAGACAAAGGTCTATTAGACCACATTTTTTAAACTTTTGAGTCGTTACATTTTTTAAACTTAAAAACCGCTGCGTTATGAGAATTACACCATTGGAAATCCGCCAGAAAGCTTTCGAGAAAGTACTGCGTGGATATGATAAAGATGAAGTAAATGCATTCCTGCAATCCCTTTCCCAAGAGTGGGAACGGAACCTGGATGAAGTAAAAGAATTAAAAATAAAACTCGATGCCACCGAGCGGGAGGTGAACAAACTCCGCGAAGTAGAGAGCTCTCTTTTCAAAACGTTAAAGACAGCCGAAGACACGGGCGCCAGCGTAATAGAGCAGGCCAACAAAACGGCTGAGCTAATCCTTCGTGAAAATCAGATCAATGCAGATGCGATGATTCGTGAAGCAAGAACGAGAGCAAAAAATACGATTGAAGAAGCTGAAGCTATTTCAAAGCAGATGCTAGCCGAAATGGAAGACCGACTGAAAACACTCGGCCAGCACTACAAGAACCTTGAACTTCATAAAGAAAACCTCTTGTCTGACTTGAAGCGCCTTGCTGGCGAAACAATCGAACGAGTAGAAAGAGCTAAAGCTGCCAGCCGCGAATTTGATCCCGACCAGCACCTTGCATTGGCCATGCGTGAGTCAAAAAGATCGCTGTTCCCAAACGCTGAAGTTGAGGCTGAACTAAAGCAGCCACAGCCTGAAGTAACCAAAACAAAGGCGCCTGAGCCCCAGCCAGAGCCGGTAAAACCTTCGATGGTAGAAGTTTTAAAAACTCAGCGCTCTTTCTTTGACGACATACAATGAAGGGACGCGTAGCGCTGGAAGGTCTCGAATTTCATGCTTACCATGGCGTATATCCGCACGAGCGATCTTCCGGAAATAAATTTGAGGTTGATATTGTTGTAGAAACAGAGTTTGAAGATTCTGCCTTTGAAGACGACTTGTCTGGAACAATCAATTACGAAGATCTGTATGCGATTGTGAAAGGTGAAATGGAAAAACCATCCAAGCTTTTAGAGACCGTGGCACACAGCATTTCTGAAAAAACGCTCTATACTTTTCCAAGCGCTGCCACTGTAAACGTAAGCATCTCAAAGTTCAATCCACCAATTGGCGGTGTTTGCAGAAAAGCAAGCGTGGTGGTCGAAAAGAAAAGGAGTTAAGAATTTCCTCCCCGGTGGATGGCTTCTTGTTCTACAAACATAAAGCCCCTGGCATCGCCACCTTCATAAAAATCAACGGCTTTGCCTATCAGGTACATTGTATTTTTCTTATCAACATAAATTGTAATTCCATCCTGCTCATAAACCAGGTCAGTAGGCCTCTGCTTATCAAAGCCGATAATGAAAGAGACGCCTCCACATCCATGACCTCCCCTCACACCTAACCGCAGGCCATAGTCAGCAGGAATATTTTTTGTTTCCATAATCTTACGAGCCTCAGCAGCTGCAACAGGAGTAAGAATAACCGGTTTTAAAGAATCAAACATACTGGTGATAAACAAAGGTGAGTGAAAATTAGTTAATTTTCGAGCAAATATTTTCTATGGAAGCTCTTATTGAATTTGGAAAAATACTCATTCCTGCATCCGTTGTTTTGTATGCCGTGTACCTGATGGTACGTTCGTTCATTAACCGTGAGATTGAATTGAAGAAATTGGAAATCCGCGGCAAAAGTCTTGAAACTATTTTACCTGCTCGCATGCAGGCGTATGAACGAATTATTTTATTCCTCGAAAGGTCATCGCCTCAGAACCTGCTCATTCGTTTGAATATGCCTGGCCTTTCTGCCCGCGACTTCCAAAAGATATTGCTGGACGAAATCCGGAATGAATACAACCATAACGTATCACAGCAAGTGTACATGAGCGAAGACTCCTGGAATAAAGTGCGCAACGCAAAAGAAGACCTGATCATCATGATCAACGAGGCGGCCAGCCAGCTAAATGCTGAAGCCTCCAGCATCGATCTTTCTAAAAAGATTTTTGAAATTGTAATGAGCAAAACCGTGGACCCCATAGGTCACGCGCTAAGTGAGGTTAAGAAAGAGATACAGCAAACATTTTAATGATGGCTAAAACTGCTTTGATTGCTGGAAGCACTGGACTAATTGGCAACCAACTTCTGGGTTTGTTACTTACAGAAGGTGCTTACGCGAAAGTGATTGCCATTAGCCGCAAGCCCCTGCCACAACGGCACGACAAGCTAACCAATGTGGTCTGTGAACTCAGTGAGCTATCACTACGCGCAGGTAAATTAAAAGCAGATGATGTATTCTGTTGTCTTGGCACCACGATCAAAAAAGCAAAGACAAAAGCAGCATTTCGTGCCGTAGATTTTGAAGCCCCTGTTGAATTGGCAAAAATCTCAAAAGCCAATGGAGCGAAACAATTTCTAATTGTCTCAGCACTGGGTGCTAACAAAAATTCCGGCATATTTTACAACAAGGTAAAAGGCGAAGTCGAAGAAGCTGTTCAGCAAATTGGATTTGAAAGTTGTCATATCTTAAGGCCTTCACTATTGGTTGGGCCGCGCGCGGAGCATCGCAGCGGTGAGGATGCTGCCAAGATCTTTTATAAAATCTTCTGGTGGGCAATTCCTGCAAAGTATCAGGCAATTGAATCCTTGAAAGTTGCGAGGGCAATGATCACCCTGGCAAAGCAAAATTCACCAGGAAACTACATTCACGAATCATCTCAACTTCAGCATTATTAAATAAATGAAATTCAAAATCAAAATATTGGTTTTGATAAGTCATCTCTGCTGCTCCTTTTCATTTTCTCAACAACTATCAAGTATTGAAGGCCAAATAATAGACGTTGATACCAAAGAACCTATCGTTTATGCATCGGTCTATCTTGCGCAAACCGCCATTGGCGTAGCAAGTAATCTGGATGGATCATTCAAACTGGAGAATATCCCTTCGGGAAAATATGATCTTATCGTATCATTTCTCGGCTATGGCACGGTCAAAAGATCTGTGCTTCTTGCGGGGAATGTCATCAACAACTTTAATATTCAATTAAAGGCCAAGCCAAAAGAATTGGAGACAGTAACAGTTGTTTCGAAAAAGATAAAAAACAACAAAGCCTATTACCAGGAATTTAAAAAATATTTTCTAGGGGAAACGCCCAACGCGTCTCGCTGTTCGATCTTAAACCGAAATGACATAATAACCCATTATGAGAAGAATGCGCTGATGGCTTTTGCAGTCAAGCCAATAGAAATTGAGAACAAAGCCTTGGGATACAAAATCATCTATGACCTTGAAGAATTTAAAGTTGATTATGGTACACAAAAATTGTATGTAGCAGGGAAACCAAGGTTTATTGAGCTCATCCCCAAAAATCAAAAGCAAAAGGCAAGATGGATTTGGGAGAGAAACCGCGCCTATTACGGATCATCAGTTCATTTCTTTAAATCGTTGAACGCAGGGGAGCTAGAAAAGAATTCATACAGCATTGCCAACAAAGAAGGCAATGCCATCAAAGAAAAAGATTTGATTACAGATGGGTTTATTAAATACAAAGGATCCATTTACATCACCTTCTCTGGCGAGCTAAGTGAGATGGGTGCAGTGAACAGGCGAGAATATCAAAATTCAGAAATACAACTGAATGGCATACCTGTGGCAATCTACAACAACGGCTATTACGAAGACTTCCACAACGTTATATTGCAAGGCTATTTCGGCTGGGCCGATCGAATAGCAGATCTTTTACCCTTGGGCTACGAACCAACAACCGTATTAAAATGATTTCAGTTATTCAGCGCGTAAGCGAAGCATCCGTTACTATTGAGAACAGTATCAAATCCAAAATCGACAAAGGACTACTGATTTTATTAGGGATTGAAGAAGCCGATGCTCAGGACGATATTGACTGGCTTACTGCAAAAATTGTTAATCTGAGAATCTTCAACGATGAGAATGGCGTGATGAATGTAAGCATTAAAGACGATGGCGGGGATATCATCGTAGTTAGTCAATTCACCTTGCATGCGAGCACAAAAAAAGGAAATCGCCCCAGCTACCTTAAGGCAGCTAAGCCTGACATTGCTATACCTCTTTATGAAAAATTTGTTTCATCGCTCGCCACGCAATTGGGGAAGCCCGTTCAAACTGGGGAGTTTGGTGCCGATATGAAGGTAGCTTTAGTAAATGACGGCCCGGTCACGATTATCATCGACACCAAAAATAAATTCTAATCCCCTATCGCCATCCCCACGAAAATAATGTTAATAACAAGATAAGATAGTGCCAAAAGCCATCCTCCAATTTTATTGATACGGATGGAACGATCCACTTGATTTCGCTCATAAACTTTTAAGGAAAACACAGACACCACCAGCACCATAAATATGGAGAAAAATGTGAGTGAGTGCAGGGTATCAACTAACGTGAAAGTAGATGATTCTGGCAAGATCGAATCGATTATATACTTATTTCCGACCGCAGCAAACAAACCACCAACGGGCAGGCCAAACCGCGGCTCCAGCTCCCAAGGCTTTATCGTGAAGCTTAGCATCGCAATAAAAAATGCAATGTACATGCCAACGAAGATCTTGAGAAATAAACCCCAGGCATTTCGTTCAATATCCATGTCAATCACAAAAGCAGAAAATAACTGATGATCCTTCCCAACCCGATTATCACCAAAACCTGTTTCGTAGAGATTTGTGATCGTATCCACTTTGAATTTCTTCATACTCCAGCCAGCCAGGGTTTCATCAGAATCAAACTTGCTGCCTTTCAAGTCTGGCGTAAAAATCAGGCTATTCTTATCAAACAATGAATTTTCAATCTGAATCCTCAAGTGTTGGCGATCGAATGGGAAGTCTTGCACGTTCCAATTCTCTTTCATCGCGCTTTTCATTTTGAGCATTACCCACTTTTTGCTGCCCAGACTGTCCTCAAGCAACTGAGGTGTATCAATTGATTTGGCATTTGTGATATCCAGCTGCTTTACAAAATCAAATTCAGAATTCTTGTAAACAAACCACAACCAAAAGCGGGCGGTATATTCCTTATCATGAAAATTAATATCGTGCACGCTCATGATATAGGCCCCCACGCGCACTGTGTCTGGCTGAGCTGTAGCAAAATTTGTGATCAGTAGCAGCAGGATCGTAAGGTATTTTGTTTTCATCTAGGTGTAAAGCAAGACAAGTGCACTCATAAATTTACATTCAAAATTAAGCCCAATTTTTAACTAAATTAAAACCCAAATGAAATTATGGACATTAAGGTTCTTATTCTATTGTGCTTTGTTGCAGTAAGTCTGGATACCTTTAGCCAGGAGCTTTCAAGCATTGAAGGAATTGTTGTCGATGCGGATACAAGCGAGCCCATTGCCTACGCTGCCGTTTATCTTGCTCATACCACAATTGGAGTGGCAACTGGCCGGGACGGAACTTTTAAACTTGACAAAATACCGTCTGGCAAATATGATCTTACAGTTTCAATGTTAGGATACACAACTTTTTCAAAGCCGCTGATGCTAGATAGAAACCACTTCCCCGACTTTAGAGTTAAGCTTAAGAG
>CAZNCO010000193.1:0-7810 GCA_964571345.1 uncultured Ohtaekwangia sp. | reverse complement strand
TTCAACTTTTTAATTACAATGGTGACAGCCACGATTGGGAAGGATCATTATAAAACGGAGTTGGTTACCTCAGGACACCATCTCGTAGCGGATGAGCCGATTGATGCAAATGGAAATAATTTGGGGCCGGCACCCGGAGAATATTTAATGATGGCGTTGGCATCCTGCACGGCCATCACATTGCGCATGTATGCAGATCGAAAACACTTTCCCGTTGATAAAATCAGGGTAGAGGTTGCAACAGAAAAAATTGGGAATACAACTTTATTCAACCGGCATATCTATTTGGAAGGAAGTCTTGACGATGCAACACGTGAGCGCCTATTGCAAATTGCCAACGCTTGCCCCGTTCATAAGACATTAACTAATCCGATCGAAATTAAAACCGAATTGCGATGAAAGACATAACCAAAAAGTACACAAACGGAGAAGTCACAGTTGTTTGGAAGCCCACTATGTGCATTCACTCGGGTATTTGCTTTCGCGGCCTAGGTGAGGTATTTCATCCACAAGAATTGCCATGGATAACGGTTGAAAAATCAACCACTCAAAAGATAGTTGATCAAATTAAAAAATGTCCCTCCGGTGCTTTGAGTTTTTATTTAAATAAGAACGAGAAGGAATGAAAAAATGCCCCAAAGGCAGCGTTCGTTAGGCCAAAGGAAGTGTGAAGACTACCTGTGTGCCGCTGTCCACCTTGCTATCAATCGATAAAGTTCCTCCATTTCTCCTAATGAAATCTTTGCACAACAATAAGCCCAGGCCAGTTCCTTTTTCCTGGTGAGTTCCAGCCCTTGTAAAAAATTCGTTCTCAGAAAGCAATATGTTTACTTCAGCATCTGTCATGCCAATGCCCTGATCTTCCACGCTTACTTTGCAATGTCCGTTTTCCCTTTCCGTTTTGATTTTAACTATTCCGTTTGACTTGGAAAATTTTACCGCATTGTGAGTTAAATTTCGAAGTATCAGATTGACTTGATCAACATCTGCTTTGACTGTGAAACTTTCCTGCGGATGAAAGTGGATTTTTATTTGCTTTTTGTCAGCGGCCTCATAATTAAGATCAATCGCTTCCCGAATAGTTTGATCGATATTAAAAGAAATTGGCTCCGTTTTGATTCCTTCCATTTGACTGAGCGACCAGTTCAAAAGATTTTGAAGCGTACGTTGAGTAACGTTTAAATTTGATTTCAGCTTCGCAGATAATTCTCGGAATTCTTCCGGAGTAATAAGTTGTTTGCTTAACAGTTCCATCAAAGATTGCACGCTGGCGATGGGTCCCCTTAAATCATGACTAACAACAGATAGGAGTTTTGATTTCAACTCACTTATCTCTTGAAGGCTTTCGGCCTGCGACTGAATTTCTTCATTTTGCAGGGCAATATCCTGATTGCGCAACGCCAACTCTTTGTTAGCCCTGGATTGTGTTTCCCGTAGCCTCCAGAACAGTATTGCAAGTAGGCTTATGAGAATAATGGCCACTCCAAAAATTCCGATGATAAGATTTTGATTTTGTGACTTCTGTCGCTGCAATTTTTTCTCACTCTCCAAGAGTTGAATTATTTTTTCTTTATTCTCAAGCTCATAGCTGGTAAGTATTTCCTGAATTTGAGAGCTGCCCTTTTGCACGTTCAAGCTGTCTTTCAGTTGATTTGCCAACTTTAAATTTTTAATCACTGCTTTTGTGTTTTGCTTATCTTCATAAACTTTTGCGAGCAGTTGATGATCGCGAATGATGTTCGGTAGGTTATGTAAATGTTTTTCTATCTCTAGACTTTTATTCAAAAAGTAGATCGCGCTGTCTTTCTTATTAAGCGCATATAAAACTTCAGCGTGTATTCCATAAGCAATGCTAAGCCCGCGGTCATTGCCAGCAAATTTATCCATGAGAATTGTCTTTTTATTTACTTCATGGCTCTTTGCATATTCTTTTTTTATCAGGTAGATTCTTGAAAGTCGGCCGTACAGAATGCTTACATCTAGGGTGTCGTGCCGCTCCTCATAAAGTTTTATTCCTTCGTGGCTGTAATAAAGGGCAGAGTCATATTGGTTTGTTTCTTGAAGCAAATAGGATTTTTCCCGAAACACTTCTGCTAATAATCTTTTTTCGTTGTGCAATCGTGCTAGAGCCAGCGTCTTTTCAATGTATATTTTGGCTTGTTCGTAATTTTTTAAGTCGATAAAGGTTCTGGCAATTGACAGATTGGTTTCCCCCCAATGAAAAATATGTGACGAGTTTTCGTAAAATTTCAACGCCTTAAAACCATAAACGATGCTGGAAAAAAATTCACCTTTGTCCAGTTTGCTTTTGATAAAACGAAATAACCAAAAGCTGCTTGAAATGGGTAGTTATTTTTTTCTGCTAATGAAATTGCTCTGTTGGCAAGTGCAATAGCCGAGTCTGGCTGGGATAAAAACTGACGGTAAGCATTGGAATTTATTTTGCTGATGACTGTACTATCAAGGGCGCTGCTCCTGACTTGAAAAAAAGTCACGACCAGTACGCCTGAGATTAGTAATCCTCTTATAGCCATATACAAATAAAAAGATTATTTGATAAAACACTTCATGAATGTACCAAAAGAGCGGTTTTTGTATTTTTAAATTAAGTAGAATACCACTTTGTCATTTTTGAGGTCCGCAGCTTTAGGACATCAGCTTTGACTTTGTGGCATGCGAGTAAAAGTCAATGCAGGCCGAAAAGTTTAAATATCCATCTGATCCTTTTTTTTCCACTTGATCGGATATTTTAGAGCAGTAAGAAGTTGTAGTTTTTCAAAAAGCCTTTCTTCATCTCGAAGGCGGTAGCTAAGTTTTAATTCAACTTTAGTAGAATAATCCTGATGTATTAAAATTAGGCTAAAATCTTTAAGAAGCTTCATTACTTCGGGTTGTGCATCGTATTCAAACTCGATTTCAACAGTGTCTGTTATCTCCACTTCAATTATGACAGCCTGCTTCAACGCTTCGTCAGCTGCCGCTTTATAAGCTTGCACAAGTCCGCCTATACCAAGCTTGGTACCGCCAAAATATCGAACTACGACTACCAGCACGTTTGTTATTTCTTTAGACTAGATCTGATTAAGGATTGGCGTGCCGGCACTATGGGCAGGTTCGCCATCATCTACAGCCCTGAAGGTTTTCCGCTCCGGCCCCAGCATGTAAGCATAGCAGTGATGGGTAGCATCAAAATATTTTTTTCGAAGGTGTTGAAGATGGTTTTTGATTTCGTCTTCATTTGATACCGGGTATGCAAAAGAAAAAAACTTACTCCCCTTTTCTTTGAAAAGCGCCTCGGTTACTTTTTGAATTGTGAAGTAGGAATAAACCATGAGCGGCAAATTTGCATTTTCTTTCGTTTTCTCCTTCTACAACTTTACTCTTATCTTTAGCCAATGAAGATTTTTTGTTTTCTTATTGTTTTTGTTTTGCTTAGCTCTTCGGCTATGACGCAACCAACCGTTCCCAAGTTTGACGTGCAGGGTCACCGGGGTGCACGAGGATTGATGCCTGAAAATACGGTACCTGCTTTTTTGCTTGCGCTGGATTCAGGCGTAACAACTGTGGAAATGGATTTGGCTGTAACTAAAGACAGGCAATTAGTTGTTTCGCATGAGCCATGGATGAGTGCAGCCTTCTGTCTGAATCCTGACGGGAAACCCATTAAGGAAAAAGAAGAAATGAAATACAACATTTACCAGATGACATACGATCAGGTGAAAATGTGGGACTGCGGGTCAAAAGGCAATGAGAAATTTCCTCAGGAAAAGAAAATAAAAGCTGTGAAGCCTCTGCTTCGCGATGTGATTGTGGCCGTGGAAGATCATATCAAGAGTTTTACCCAATACGAAGTTGACTACAATATTGAGATCAAGAGTCTACCAGAGGGAGATGGGAAATTTCACCCCAAGCCAGGTGAGTTTTCGGATTTGGTGTACAACTACCTCGACCAGTTTTTGCCAATGGATCGCGTGGTCATTCAATCTTTTGATTTGAGGGTGCTAAAATATTTTCATAATAAATATCCTAGAGTACGACTGGCACTGTTGATTGAAAACCTAAATACGATCGAAGAGAATGTGGCGAAGCTCGGTTTCACACCCTCAATCTATAGCCCCGATTTTACACTGTTATCAAAAGACGAAATAATGACGTGTCATCGTCTGAAGATGCGGGTAATCCCCTGGACGGTGAATGAAGAGAAAGATATGATTGAGTTAAAGGAGTGGGGTGTAGATGGAATTATTACGGATTATCCGGACAAGGCCAGAAAATTGAAACTCGCATTGCAGCAGAAATCTTCTTCAGCTGGCAGAAAGTAAATTACTTCAAGTGATTGGTTTTCAAGTCCACACTGTCGATGTCTTCATCATTATGTGAAAAATATTCTGATTTAAACATCTTCCCCCGGAATTCTTTAAATAATAAGGTGTCACCAACATCTTTATTGGCGTAGTGATCGGACTTGCATGTAACTTTTAGGGTATCACCATTATCTGACCTTACAAGCGCTATCCACTGGTGTTGATTTTGTACTACAATGTTGTATTTGTATGTCCTGCTGCGATTTCCGAAAGTTAATGCATTGGGCCCCGCAGAATTTTTTGACGGGACAAAAATCTTTTCAACTATAATGCCTTTGTGAATAGTGGGAGCAGAGAAAAGAAGGTCGTATGTAAAAGCAATGACTCCTATCAATACCAGGAAAATGAATATACTAGTGATAGGAATTTTCCTGGAGAATCCAAATTGAGGCACACAGATTTATTTTTTTCTAAATCCTTTTACTTCATCTGGTGTTATCGCTGCACCTTTGTTTCCAAAAGAGTTACGTACATAATTTAGCAAGTCACTAATTTCCTGATCACTTAAGTCAAATCCCGTCATTTCAGCATTGTAGGTTTTTCCATTTACCTTCATTTCACCACTTGCGCCATAGATCACTTGCTGTATGGATCTTTTTTTATCAGCCATCAGGTAGTCAGCTTTCGCGAGCGGAGGATATACATCTTCAAGCCCCTCGCCTTGCTCCATATGGCAAGTGATGCAATAGGAAGTGTAAAGTTCTTTACCTCGAATAATGCTCGACTTGATATCAAATTTATTTTGGGCAAAGAGAAGATTCAGAGAACCGATAAAGCAAATCAATAGAAATAGTTTTTTCATTCAGTTTTTGAAATTTGGTTAGCCTATTATACTTCATTGAGGTTGAAAGGTAACACACGGATACGCTTTCCGGTTAAATCAAATATAGCATTTGTAAGTGCCGGTGTAAAAGGAGGCAGTCCTGGCTCACCCACACCTCCCGCTTTTTCATCATTTTCCATGATATGCACTTCGATTTCAGGAATTTCGTTGATACGGGGCATTTTATACGTATCAAAATTTTTCTCCATAGCCTTCCCATCGGCAAAATGAGTGGCATGTTTTGTTGCTGCACCCAGGGCCATCACAATACTGCCTTCCACCTGCGCCCGTATGATGTCTGGATTTACATACCATCCGCAATCCATCACAGCCCACACTTTGTCAATCTTTACTTTGCTATCGGCATTCTTTGAAACTTTTACCACTTCACCAACAATGCTCGAAAAGCACTCTGTGATGGCTACACCAAAGCCGGTATTTTTTCCCCGCTGTTTCCAGCCGGAAACTTCTTCCAGTTTCGAAATCAAATTTTGATAGCGATCATTGTTCAAATGCTGTCTTCTGAAATCAAGGGGATCTTTACCTGCGGTAAGTGCGAGCTCATCGATAAAACTTTCAAATGCAAATCCATTGGTGGAGGCATATACTGATCTCCACCACATTACTGGAATAGGGGATTCAAGTGGAGTATCTCCAAAACTATAGTGCGGAATGGAATTAAAATACGGTTCGAGAAATCCTTCGGTATCGCTTCCGTTGTAGTTTGACTTGTCGGCACCGGGATTTTGTGTGTCCATATTTTGACCCGCGATGCGCGTTTCAAAAGCCGCAATTCTTCCATCGGCCACAGCCCCTTTGCATTGATAAACCATTCCCGGACGGAAAGGCCCTAACGTGGTGTCGTCTTCGCGTGTCCATACTACTTGCACAGGTGCTTTAATTTCTTTCGAGATCATCACAGCCTCATAAGGATAATCTGTGAATGCCTTACGGCCAAAACCGCCACCCAAAAATGTCATGTTCACTGTCACCTTTTCTACTGGTAATTTGAGGGCTCGCGCGATGTCGCTTTGAATCCAATCAGGTCCTTGAATCGGCCCCCAGATTACACAGCTGCCATCCTTCACATCGGCAACGCAATTGAGTGGCTCCATGCAGCTATGCGATTCATATGGAGTTTCATACAGGGCTTCAACTTTTTTCTCAGTTTTCTGAAATGCAGCTGCAAAGTTTCCTTGTGTTTTATAGGAAATTAAATCTCCTTTCTGCAATTGCTCTTTCATTTTTGAGTATAGCTGCTCAGTGCTGTGATATGGAAACCCGCTGTCATCCCACTCTACTTTCAACATTTTTCTGCCTTGCATAGCTGCCCACGTATTATCAGCAATTACCGCAACGCCTTCAAACATATTATCAAACACTTCGCGGTTTACTTTCATCACGTGCTTTACGCCCGGCACCTTTTTTGTTTCTGTATCGTCAAAGCTTTTTACCTTACCTACAAAGCGCGGACTTCTTTCTACCACTGCATACAACATGCCCGGTAATTTTTTATCCAGGCCAAAGATGGCAGAGCCATTTACCTTGGCGGGAATATCCTGGCGCGGCATGGGCTTGCGCAGGATTTTATAGTCTTTAGGATTTTTTAGCTGCACATTTTTAGGCGGCTCCAGTTTGGAGGCATCGGCTACTACTTCTCCGTATCCTAATTTTTTCCCGGAAGGTTTATGGATTACAAAGCCATTTTCGGCATAGCATTCCGATTTGCTCACATTCCATTTTTTAACGGCTGCTTCGATCAGCATTTCACGGGCTGAGGCGCTGAGGTGCAAGAGTTTTTTGTAGGTGCCACGAATGGTGGAACTTCCCCCGGTGATCTGCGGACCGTATTTATTCTGACTGCCTTGTGCAAAAACAATATTCACCTGATTAAGGTCCACTTCAAGTTCTTCGGCAATCATCTGAGGTACGGATTGAAATGAGCCTTGGCCCATCTCCGCACGATGGTTTGTTATTGTTACTTTGCCGGTAGAATCAATCGAAATCCAGGCATTCAAATCAATACCTAGATTTTCGGCAGACTCCGTTTTTAAAATTTCAGCTTCTTTCCCGTTGGCCGGAAAATAAAATCCAAGCGAGAGCGCTGCTCCTGTGAGTCCACCTAGTTTTATAAAATGTCTACGACTTATTGATGTGTTGGTAGTTTCCATTTCAGAAGAATTTTAGTTCGTCATTGTTGAGGCCGTTTTGATTGCTTTGCGAATGCGCTGATATGTTCCGCATCGGCAAATGAGTCCTTGCATGGCGGCATCAATATCTTTATCGGTTGGCTTGGGATTGCGCTTTAGCAATGCTGCAGCTGTCATGATGTGGCCACTCTGGCAATAGCCACATTGCGGTACTCGCTCTTGTATCCATGCTTTTTGTACCGGGTGAGAATTATCGGATGATAATCCTTCAATGGTTACGATATCTTTTCCTGCTACCGTGCTGACTGGCGTGGAGAAGGAGCGGCCGGGCACGCCATTCAAGTGAACCGTGCACGCGCCACATTGTGCAATGCCACAACCGTGCTTGGTTCCGGGTCGGCCCAACAAATCGCGGATGGCCCAAAGTCAAGGCATTTTTTGTACTGCCACAATTATATAATTATCATTATTAA
>CAZNCO010000192.1:0-7847 GCA_964571345.1 uncultured Ohtaekwangia sp. | reverse complement strand
TACTTCATCCGAAGACTACTCACGGTCGCGCTTCGACAAGCTCTGCGTGACAAGTTTTGCATGTTCTCCGAACGAAGATTATCAGTCTGAGCTATAATTGTCAGTCTGAGCCTGTCGAAGACCGACTTACAACGTACTTCATCCGAAGACTACTCACGGTCGCGCTTCGACAAGCTCTGCGTGACAAGTACGCTTACGATTTTCTTACATACAGAGAAACTCTCGGTCTTGTTTCAACAAACTCAACATGACAGGTTTCTAATTGTCAGTCATTGCGATCATTGTCAATCTGATCTGTTGATTGTCAGTCTGAGCCTGTCGAAGACCGATTTACAACGTACTTCATCTGAAGGACCACTCACGGTCGCGCTTCGACAAGCTCAGCGTGACAGACTTCTTTTTGAGGTAGATGATTGTATTTGCATCTAAAAGAAACGCAGAATCCTGAAAATTGTAACTTCGCGAAGCAAGAAGACACCACCAACGGCAGTGGCAACCAACCTATCAAAAATACTTTTATGGAGCTTTCGAAAAAAGACAAAAGGGTAGCACGGGCGATAATCGAAAAAGGATTGCAGGTGGAGTTTGCACAGATATTAAATGAAGCAAAGAAGATTTTGGAGGAATGGAAAAGCAGGCCGATGGAAAATCGCGAGGCCTATCATTTACTTTTCAAAAGCATCTATGAATCTGACAAGCACATTGCACAACGCTACGATGGCATGAGCGGCTCGAAGTACGTTTTCATCCTGGCAGCCCAATTGGCTGATGGCGTCATTTCTACCGATGACCTGAAAGACCTTTCAGAAGAAGCCATGAAGTCAGTACGGATGCTTACCGAAATAAAATGAATGCATTGAGTACACGCTGCACCTTCTTCGAGGAGGCTCTGCCCGCAGGCGGTTCTCCCTTCAGGGAGTCTGAGGGCGAGCGCTGGGTAGGGCTTCGTTATTTTAACGGTAATACAAAAACATTGTACCGTCAAACGTGTTACTTCTAAAAAGAGCCTATGTTTTCACTCTTCAAAAAAGATCCTGTTCAATCCCTGGAGAATAAGCGTAAGAAATTGCTGGAAGAAGCGATGCATGTGCAGCGTTCGGGAGACCTAAGACTCTACGCTGAAAAAATGGAAGCCATCGACAAGCTGGAAAAGGAAATCGAAGCACTGCGTGCGGGCAAGAGATAACAAGCTGTCAGTTTGAGCTTGGTCGAAAACTGACGTACGATTTTCTTCTTCCGAAGAGTTAAACAGATGAGTGAAGAAGAGAATGATATTGTAATGAAATGGCGGAGTACCCGAAGCGAGTAACTCCGCTGGTAAACAATGTTATTTTTCCCTCGGGCACGTGTTGACGCCAACGATGGTATAGAGTGGGCAAAAGCTCACGAAGCTTGTGATCAAAAATACTCCGGCTAATACCAATAGCACCAGGCCAATGGTACCTGTGAGTACTCCGGTAAAATACAATGTGGCTGCGATTGCGGCCGCTACAGATCTTACGATTCTGTCTGCAGTTCCCATGTTTTTTTTCATGATGTTTTTATGGTTTTGTTTAGAAAATAGGTTGGACGAGTATGACAATCCCGCAGACAAGGCAAAAGCATAGTATGCAAATCGCGATGAGATTAAGGATTTTCATAGCCCGTTTATGATACAAACGTACGGATGTGAGATGCTTTAAAGCGGTGACTGCGGTCACAGCACTTTCAGAGCAATTTGATGCCCGTGGGGCCCTGTGCGACTTTACCTTCGATCTCTAATTTTTTCATGACACGGCTCACGACTTCCCGGGCTGTCCCCATTTCCGTGGCGATCTGCCCATGACTTAATTTTAATGTTACGTGACCCGTAGCATCCGATTTGTTTTTGAGGTAGTCCAAAAGTCGTTGATCCATTTTGTTTACAAACAGTTGTTGGATGGTATTGAGCAGCTCGGTATAACGAAGGTCGTATTGGCGGTAAAATAATTGATTCAAGTCAGGATAATCGATCATCCATTGCTGCAACTTTTCAACGGGTAAAAGCAGCAGGCTGGAATCTTCTTCCACAACAGCGAATACTTTGCTGGGCTTATTTGCGAGGGCCGCTGAAAAAGACATGACACAGCTTTGGGCAGGCCCGATGTAGTAAAGCAATAACTCACGTCCATCAAAACGAATCGACACATTGATCAAGCCCTTCACCACGATGGGTAATATTTTAATGAATTGGTCCTCCTGCAGTATTTTAGTTCCCACCTTAACGTTTTGTAAAGAACCAAACTTTATTATTTCATCTACCAGCTGACTGCTTAAAAAAGAAAGCTGATTTTTTACGGCTTGCATGGCACAAACATTTTATAAATGATACCTAAAGATGAATGAAAAATTACTATTTGGAAAGGAATGCACCTGTGCAGTTAACTTTTGCAGCAACGAGTCACACATACACAGGGCCAGCGTGACAGTACAGGCAAGCAGCTTTTAATGATGCACCGTGCGCAAGGATGTTCACTTAATTAATCGAGTACACGATCCGCTACTCCTCTCGAGGAGACACCGGCACGCGCGCCACCAACAGCACCTGCTGGCCGGTGTGACAGTGTGAGAGGAAGAGCGCAGCTCCTAATGATGCAGTCGTGCGAAGGAATGTTAACTTAATTTAATGTAAGCTCTGCTTTGATCTCTTGTTGTGCAGCGTGGGCGAGGTCTTCGAGTTTTATTTTTTCTCCGGCTACGGCATTCTTAAAGGCTTCGAGCGCTTTCTTCTTGTCGCCACCCTGTAAGAAGTGATTCGCTTCTTCTATGGCGGTGTTATAGTTAAAGGGCTGCAGCACCTGCGGCACGTTGGTAACGATGTTGCGTGTGGTGAGCAGCTTTGAAATAGTATAAGCGCGCATGGAGGTATCCTGTGAGGGACGGCAGAGTTCCATTACATCTTTGTGTGAGAGGTCGCGGTTGAGCCATGCTTTCTCATCTTCGCGATTGATGAACACGGGCATGCGTTTTTTGTTGTTGTGTACATACTCGAGAATACTATTGGCTTGCGTGGTGAGCACCGTATAGCTGTAATAATATTCGCCCGTGGCCTTGTCTTTCCAGCGGCTATAGAGGCCGGCCATGCTGCGCACCTGCTGATCGCGGAAGGTGATGTAATACGGAATCTTGACGGTGCCTTGCTCATCGAGCCATCGCCACTCATAAAAGCCGGTGACGGGGATGAGGCAGCGTTGCGCATTTTTTACCGCGTCTTTGAACGAAGGTTTTTCGTGCATCTCTTCGCTGATGCAGTTGAGTGTTTGCGTGCGCAGGAGCATCGCCTTGTCGCGGTCGCTCATATAAAAAGGGATGAGGCCCCAGCGGAAAAGTTTGAAGCGGTCGGGTTCGCCTGCAGTGATGATGGGTGTGGCGAGGTAGTCGAAGCCATTTTCATAATAGCGGTAGAGGCCACCATCGCGGTAGGCGCTGAGCATCTTCAACTGCCACTTCATCTCTGCCAGCTCGGGTTTGGTGTAGTGTGCAGGCAGCGCATCTTTCTGTGAATACTGTGTAAGCAGCTCGTGCAACTCGTTCGGGCGACCGAGGGTGAGTGCCTTCAGCTGGCCATCTTTGCTGATGAGGGCCGTGAATTTTTCTTTGATCACTTCGAGGTCTTCGTGGATTGACTGAAAGGAAGCGGAGTAATGATCGAGGAGATCTTGTTCACTTTTGGCAAAGGATTTATGAAAGCACATGGGGTAGAGCTTAGAAAGCAAAGGTACATAACATCGTGCGAAGGAGACTCTTCCTTTCTGATGGTCATGTCAGGCCGCAGGCATTCGCAGTCCTCCCGCTTGAGGCGGGACAGGCTCCATGCCCCATGCGAAGCCTTTTTACTTCATTAATCGATTACATCTTCATCCGAAGACTACTCAAGGTCATGTTTTGACAAGCCCAGCGTGACAGTATACTCCGCGATGATACTAAACCCTTTGCCAGGACTTCCTCAGTATTTTTTCAACAATCATTTGTTTAGTAACTTTAAAGTTACATATATTTGTGTAACATAATAGTTACATATATGAAAAAAGAAATCAGGCACACATTTTATTTTACGCAAACACCCGAGGAAATCTGGGACTATCTTACCAAGCCCGAGTTGATGGAGCAATGGCTGATGCCCAGCGATTTTAAACCTGTGGTAGGTCATCATTTTCGTTTCACCAACCCCAACAACACATTCGTAGTTTGTGAAGTGTTGGAAGTAAAACCGTTTACTCATCTGTCGTATGTGTGGAAAAACGATTGGGCGGTAACGAAAACCCCCTATACTTCCCAGGTGAACTGGACACTCACACCTATTGACGGGGGCACAGAGCTACTGCTGGTGCATAGTGGATTTGAATTATTCAAAGATCTGCTTGCTCACAATAGCGGATGGATGTTCTTGTGTAACAAATTGGGTGAGCTTCTGAAAGTGCCAAAGAAATGAGAACGCAAACATTAGATGCCTTTCAGGTGATCGCTGACCCGAGCCGCAGGCAAATGCTGATGATGCTTTCCAAAAACAGCATGACCATTAATTCCATTGCCGAGAACTTTGACATGAGCCGGCCCGCAGTGTCGAAGCACATCAAAGTGCTGTATGGAGCGGGATTTATTTCCATCAAAGACATTGGCCGCGAACGGCATTGCGTGCTGAAGCAAGATGGCTTTAACGAACTGCAGGAGTTCATTGACTACTTCGACAAATTCTGGAAAAACAAGCTGAATAAACTTCAATCAATTTTAAATAACAAAGCAAAACAGTAACATCATGGAAAAGAAAAATTATCACCGGTCAGTTGAAGTACATGCTTCTGCTGAAGATACCTTAAAGGGAATTGCGCAGGTAAATCATTGGTGGGCTAAGAAAGTCAAAGGCAACACCCAAAAACTGCATGACGAGTTTACCGTTGATTTTGGAAAAACCTTTGTTGACTTCAAAATCAGTGAATTAATACCAGGTAAGAAAGTGGTTTGGAAAGTAACCGACTGCAACCTGGATTGGATCAATAATAAAAAGGAGTGGAACGGCAACGAAGTAGTATTTCAGCTCACTGAAAAAAAAGGTAAAACACAGATTGATTTTACGCACTTTGGATTGATGCCAGGTGCAGAATGTTACAATGACTGTGAAGTTGGCTGGAATACGCACGTAGGAGATAGCCTCGTGAAGTTCATCAACGAGGGGCAAGGAATGCCTGTTTAAACTTTAGACTTAAAAGAACAACTTTATGGAGAATCAGAATTTCACAACTACACTAATCGTTGATCAATCACAGGCTGAAGTGTTTAAGGCAATCAATAATCCACGCGCCTGGTGGAGCCGGGAAATTGAAGGGGTCACAGACAAACTGCTGGCCGAATGGAAGTATCATTTCGGAGACAATCATCGCAGCAAAATGCAAGTGATTGAAATGACTGCCAACGAAAAAGTGACTTGGTTGGTAAAGGAGAATTACTTTAAAAATGCGCAAGACCAAACCGAGTGGGTTGGAAATAAAATCATATTTGAAATTGCACCGGATGACAATAAAACGCGCGTGACATTTACACAGATCGGCTTGGTACCCGCCTGCCATTGCTACAAGGCATGTGAATGGGCTTGGACCGGATTTGTGCAACAGAGCCTGAAGAGTTTAATAACAACAGGTAAGGGAAAGTTGGAGTGGTATAAATAATTCTTGGCACTGAAGAAAGATATTTGCACTGCTCCTGCTTGAGGCTCTACGATGGCATTGGCTATGAACCTACCAATTTTTTAAGCTTCGAGGGGAAGGCACAGGTTTAAATTTTCTCAGCCCCAGGCACCTGGCGGTGTGACGGTGCGGAAGTACGCAGTTTCTTATCATGCCATATTGCAAAAAATGGACTTAACAATACCTGCAATTGATTGTTTTTAATAGGAGGATAAATCAAAACCATCACCGCAGAAAAAATCCACCATGAAAATAGTCCTTACAGGTTCTACCGGATACATCGGGCGCAGGCTCTTATCTGTGTTGGTGGCAGAAGGGCATGAAGTAATTTGCATTGTGCGGGATAAGCGCAGGTTTGATTGGGAAGATTTCTCCAACCCATTTCTGAATCAGGTGAGTGTAATCGAATTTGACCTGACGGATCCAATAGATCTTATTCTGCCCCATGACATTGACGCTGCTTACTACCTGGTTCATTCCATGAGTTCGAGTCATCCTGACTTCACGACTCTTGAAGCACGTTCGGCCCGGTGCTTTGCCGAAGCCGTTTCAAAAACATCGGCAAAACAAATTATTTACCTGAGTGGCATTACCAATGATGCCGATCTTAGCCATCATTTACAGTCTCGCAAAAATGTAGAAGACATACTACGAACCGGAACCGTTCCCGTGACTGTATTACGTGCAGCCATCATCATTGGCTCGGGCAGTGCCTCCTTCGAAATCATTCGCGACCTGGTAGAGAAACTTCCGGTGATGATTGCACCGCGATGGCTTAAAACAAGATGCCAGCCCATTGGCATTCGTAACGTGCTGGAATACCTATATGGAGTGTTATTAAGAGCTGAAACATTTCATCAGACGTTTGACATCGGTGGCCCCGAAATACTTACGTATAAAGAAATGCTGATGGGCTTTGCTCATGTGCGTGGCCTGAAACGCTGGATCATAACGGTGCCGGTGCTCACACCTAAACTTTCTTCTTTGTGGTTGGTCTTTGTTACCTCCACCACTTATTCACTTGCCCGCAGTCTGGTGAATAGTATGAAAAATGAAGTGATCTGCCACGATGAACGAATTCGTGATTTTGTGAAGGTAAATTTGCTTACCTACCATCAGTCGTTGCAACTGGCCTTTGAAAAGATCAGTCAGAAAAATGTGATCTCCAGTTGGAAAGACTCGATCTCTCTGGATACCATGAACAAAAATTTCCTGAGCAATATGGAAGTGCCAGAGCATGGTGTCTATGTCGATTTCAGGGAAGTTAGTATTCATCGCGATGAGCATGAAGTGATCGAAAATATCTGGTGCATCGGTGGCAACCGCGGGTGGTATTTTGGGAATTGGCTATGGCGCATTCGCGGATTGATGGATAAAATGGTAGGCGGTGTGGGGTTGCGCAGAGGTCGAAGAAGTGATGTAGACCTGAAAGCCGGTGATGCGCTTGACTTTTGGCGCGTGCTGCTGGCCGACAAAAGTAATGGCAGACTATTGCTTTATGCAGAAATGAAATTGCCGGGAGAAGCCTGGCTGGAATTCCGGATCAAAGAAAAGAAAGGCAAGAAAGTGTTACAACAAAAGGCTACGTTCCGGCCCCTCGGTTTATGGGGTCGCGTGTATTGGTACAGTGTATTGCCGTTTCATGGATTGATTTTTCCGCAGATGGCCAAAAGAATTGTTCACCGCTAATTCTTAGATATTATTTCGTGTAATGGATTCACGTTGATGGCATGCCCAAACATAGTACAGTAAACGGTGTTAATAGAAACAAAATTATGTTTTCATTCTTCAAAAAAGATCCCGTTAAATCCCTTGAGAACAAGCGTAAGAAATTGCTGGAAGAAGCCATGCATGTGCAACGGTCAGGCAACTTAAAACTCTACGCAGAAAAAATGGAAGTCATCGACAAGCTTGAAAAGGAACTCGAAGCACTTCGCGAAAGTATTCGATAACAAGTTGTCTGCCTGAGCTATCATTATCAGTCTGAGCTATAATTGTCAGTCATAGCCATCATTGTCAGTCTGAGCCTGTCGAAGACCGACTTGCAACGTACGTCATCCGAAGACTACTCACAGTCGCACTTCGACAAGCTTTGCGTGACAAGTACGCTTACGATTTTCTTACATACAGAGTAACTCTCGGTCTTGT
>CAZNCO010000191.1:0-7895 GCA_964571345.1 uncultured Ohtaekwangia sp. | reverse complement strand
CTCATCAAGGCTTCTTTCATAGCCGGTTGCAAGCCAACATTTTTTGCATACATGATAAGCCTGTGCGCCTTTCTTGTGTTAGGAGAAATGTTCTGTTTCTCAAAGTCAAACTTCAACCCTTCCTGAGCTGCCGTTTGTGTAACATGGTCGGTGATTTGTTTAAAGCGTGCTTGTCCTCCAAATTTTGCCGACAAATATTCCTTTTGATTTCTGCCTTCTTCCGGCATATCGGGATTTAATTCAAAAGGATGATATTCAATCTCAAAATCAAATTCATTTTTTAATTGAGATACTGCTTTTTCGAGCCTTCTCTTGCCGATGTAACACCAAGGGCACACGACATCTGAAACGACATCTACTCTGATCAATGGCTTTGTCATCTTTATTTATTTTGAATTCAAACAGGCCGATGTCTTCGAAAGTTCAATTGCGGACACTCGTTTTTCAACTTTATGCAAAAATAGTTTACTTGGAAGAAATTCATTCTCAACCCAAAATCACCCGATTCCGTTTGAAATGAATTAATAAAAAACCAAACTCACTTTATGAAAAACAAACTACTACTAGCCGCGCTGGTATTCGCCTGCCTGATGGGCTATGGCCAGGACGACAAAAAATGGAAAGGAAAATTTGAACAACTGCAAAGCGAATTGCCAACGCCTACCGAGTACCGCTCGGCATCTGGAGCTCCTGGCGTAAAATATTGGCAGCAAAAGGCCGACTACGTCATCAATGCCGAATTGAATGATGAAAACCAAAGCTTAACCGGTGCCGAAACAATTACCTACTACAACAACTCACCTGATGTTTTAAAGTATCTGTGGCTACAGCTGGATCAGAATATACTTGCAAAAAATAATGCTACGACCGCGAGCTTGTCTACCCGCATGACTGACACGCTGAATACCATGCAACTTTACAGGCGCTCGGTAGAGTTTGATGGTGGGCATAAAATTAAGTCTGTTAAGGATGCGTCAGGTAACGCATTGAATTACTCAGTAAACCTGACAATGATGCGAATTGAGTTACCGCAGCCGCTGAAGACTGGTGAGAAATTCACGTTCAGCATTGAGTGGTCTTATAATATTGGTAATCGGCAGATTGATGGCCAGCGCAGTGGTTGGGAATATTTCCCGGAAGACAAGAATTACATCTACACCATCGCGCAGTGGTTCCCACGTATGTGTGTGTATGACGATGTAGAGGGCTGGCAAAATAAACAGTTCCTTGGCCAGGGAGAGTTTGCGCTCACCTTTGGTGATTACAAGGTGAAACTTACCGTTCCATCGGATCACATTGTCGCAGCCACTGGAACGTTGATGAACCCAACTTCGGCCCTTAGCAAAACACAGCTTGAGAGATTTGAAAAAGCAAAGACCACTTTTGACAAACCGGTGCTGATCGTAACACAAGCAGAAGCCATTGAAAAGGAAAAAACACATGCTACTACCAAAAAGACCTGGGAGTTCCAGGCGAGTAACGTGCGCGACTTTGCTTTCGCTACATCGCGCAAATTTATCTGGGACGCACAAGCTGTAAAGCTAAGCAGCAAAACTCCGCTTGCTATGTCGTTCTATCCAAAAGAAGGAAACCCACTGTGGGGAGATGAATCCACGAAAGCGGTGAGAAATTGCCTGGAAACCTATTCACGTTACACATTGGATTATCCTTATCCGGTTGCAATCTCTGTAAACACCGCAAACATTGGCATGGAGTATCCGATGATTTGTTTCAATGGAGGTCGTGTGAAGAAGGACGGCACCGTTGATCCCAATACAAAATATAGCAGCATTGCAGTGATCACTCACGAAGTAGGCCACAACTTCTTCCCGATGATCATCAACAACGATGAGCGCCAGTGGACCTGGATGGACGAAGGCGTTAACTCCTTTTTGCAATACAGAACAGAAGTAGAACGCTACGAAAATTTCCCACATTGGTGGGGAAGTGGCAAAAGCATTGCACCTTTCATGAAAGGCGACAAAAGTATTCAGCGCCCTGTTATGACAACTTCTGATAACGTAGTTGCATTTGGTGCAGAACAATACGCGAAAGTAGCAACCAGCTTAAGTATCCTTCGCGAAAATATAATGGGTCCTGAATTATTCGACCGTTCATTCAAAGAATATGCAACTCGCTGGGCATTCAAGCATCCGCAGCCTGCCGACTTTTTCCGCACGATGGAAGATGCATCGGCTGTTGATCTGGATTGGTTTTGGCGCGGTTGGTTCTACACGACAGATCATGTTGATTTTGAGCTAAGTGATGTAAAGTGGTATCGGATGAAGAAAGATCAAAACGATCCCGAAAAGAAAACTCCCGCGGTAAAAGCTGGCGACCTCGCAGCCGCGAACGCAAAGCCCGCTACCGACTTCAGTCAAGGTCCGAAGGAGTTTGCAGTGATTGATTTTCCGGAGCAATATTATGGAGAATTCAACACCCGCATAGATGGTGCAGCAGTAAAAGCAAGACTGCAGGACAAAAATTTCTATGAACTCACCATCAAAAATAAAGGTGGCCTGGTGATGCCGATCTTGATTGAATGGACTTACAAAGATGGAACCAAGGAACTGGAAAAACTTCCAGCCGAATCATGGAGATTGAATGAATACGAATTCAAAAAATCATTCATTAAAGACAAGGAAGTAGCAAGCGTGGTGATTGACCCGAACCAGGATATGGGCGAAGCGGAATTAGCTGACAATGTTTTCCCAAAGAAACCCGTTGAAAATAAATTTGACGAGATAAAGAAGAAGAATTAAACAGAATAGCATTTGAAGGAAAGGCACCATTACGAAAGTGATGGTGCTTTTTTATTCAACAAAAAATGAAGCGATCACCAATAAAAAACCAACAATTAGCAACAGGTAAGTTCCCCAGATCAATTGATGCCCCGTGTACGATTGCCTTTTTTGTTTGTACCAATCCGCTTTAATGACCATGCCCATAACTCCAAAAACGAGCAGAATCAAACCGACACCCAACAATTGATTCAAGTTTTTATGAAATCAAACTTCCAACCCCAAACAATAAAACAAACAGTAATGTTGAGAGGGCCATTTGCTTCAGGTAGGGATCCAATTTTTCAGCGGGAAGAGAAACGACTGCCTTACCATTCATCCACAGCAACGGCAATGTGAGTACGAAAAGAAACTGCCACGGAGATTGATAATGCAGCGTAACAAAAATAGTTGCGCTCGCAAAGCCGCCTGTCAGCAAAAAGAAATGATACCATGTTGCCTTTCTTTTTCCGATGCGAACAGGTACCGAATATTTTCCAGCCGCTTTATCGGATTCGATATCTCTAATGTTATTAATGTTCAACACTGCCATAGAAAAAAATCCACAGCTCAGTGAGGGAAAAATATTTAACCAATCAATTTCTTTTGTGAGCAAGTAAGAAGAACCAAGTACTCCCACTAATCCGAAGAAAATAAAAACCGAAAGGTCACCGAGGCCGGCATAGCCATAAGGCTTCTTGCCAACGGTGTACGTGATGACAGCCAAAATGCACAACAACCCTAACGTGAAGAAAAATAACAGAGCATTCCAATCCCAGCCGAAAGAAAAATATAAAAGAGATATCCCGGCACCAAGACAAAGAAGCGAGAACAATATCACCGCGTTTTTCATTTGCCCCACGGTAATGGCACCTGATTGTACCGCACGAGATGGCCCCTTGCGCCCAGCATGATCTGCGCCATTCAAAGAATCACCGAGGTCATTTGCAAGATTAGAAAGTATCTGAAGAAATATTGTAGTGAGACAACAGAGAAAAAAAAGAAGTCCATCAAATTTTCCCGCCACAGATGCCAGAATTCCACCCATACCAATACATGACAACGACAGCGGCAAGGTGCGTAAACGGAATGCCTGTATCCAAACTTTCATACGAATGACTTTGGCTACAAATATAAAGCTACTTTTTGTTGTATGCGTCTTTTAAATCCTGAACAATGATCTTATCCATCTTTAGCATGGCCTGCATCACACGATTGGCCTTCTCAGGATCTGGGTCGCTCAATAGTTTGCCCAGATCATCGGGAATAATCTGCCATGACAATCCAAACTTATCCTTCAACCAGCCGCATCTCGATGCCGTGCCTCCTACATCCAAAAATTTATTCCAATAGAAATCTACTTCTTGCTGATCTTTGCATTTTACAAACAAAGAAATTGCTTCGGTAAATTTGAACTGCGGCCCTCCGTTGAGTCCCATAAACTCCTGTCCGTTGAGTTCAAAAACAACAGACATTACCTGCCCACCAGCACGCATTACATTTACCACTTTTGAATTTTCGAAAACGGAAGTATAGAAATTCATGGCTTCCTCTGCATTGCCATCGAACCATAGAAAAGGTGTAATCTTTTGCATACTTACAGGTTTAAATTTTTACAATGAATTCATTGCAAACCTATAGCAAAAAGCTGCGAAGGCAGCGGAGAATGACGTCAATGTCGGTGGGAATTTGCGACAAAAGTCTAGTTCAGGATGTTGGATAAAATTCGCTCATCCAATGGCTGTACACCTGATTTAAAAAAAGTAACCTTGGTTCCATCTTCGTTCACCAAGTATTTTGAAAAATTCCAATCGGGCTTCTCTCCTGTTTTGGCTTGCAACCATTGATAGAGCGGATGCTGATCGCCACCTTTAACTGAAATCTTTTCAAACATCAAGAACTTCACGCCATAGTTACGTTCGCAGAATTCTGCTATTTCTGAATTACTACCCGGCTCTTGCCATAAGAAATTATTAGCCGGGAAACCGAGTACCTTTATTTTATCGCCATACTGCTCGTGCAATTTTTCAAGACCAGCATATTGAGGAGTCTTGCCACACTTTGAAGCTGTGTTTACAATCAACAACTTCTGTCCTTTAAACTGGGCGAAATCAATTTCCTTGCCATCCAGTGTTTTCACCTTCAAATCGTAAATGGAATTAACAACCGGTTTCTTCTGGTTGCTCTCTAACTTAGAAGACAAAAATGAAGCAAGTCCCATAATGGTGAAGATTGATGTGATCAGCGTTATTATTTTGAATTTCTTGGACATAAAAAAACAGCAAGCAATTCGCGACACGAATGCCTGCTGTTACTTTTGATTATAAGCCAGCAATAATTTCGCTGTCCATCGGCTTCACTTTTGAGGGGAAGAACTTCACAGTGCCGTCTGGCTTGATCAGATATTTACAGAAATTCCAGGTTGGCTCCTGGCCAGTTTTCTCTTTCAACCATGCATAAAGAGGATGTTGATCATCACCTTTCACAGAAATTTTTTCAAACATCTGGAAAGTCACTCCATAATTCTTCTTGCAGAACTCACCAATCTCAGCATTGGTACCAGGTTCCTGCCCACCGAAATTATTGGCAGGAAAACCAAGGATGGTTATTTTATTCCCATACTGCTCGTGCAATTTTTGCAATTCGGCATACTGAGGCGTATAGCCGCACTTGGAGGCAGTGTTGACAATCAACAATGTCTTGCCTTTGTACTGGCTGAAGTCGATCATTTTCCCTTCCAATGAATTCACTTTGAAATCATATAAGGAAGATACTGTAGTTAACATAATAAATAATAAGGCCGTTTTCATGTGTTCCTGGTTGGTTATTTTAAGTAAACCGAAATTACATAAAAAAGTTTTCAAACAGAGCTTTAATAAATGGTAATGGCTAAAAGACTCTGCCAACGGCATCAGGCCTGGTAGTCTGCCGGAGATTTGCCCGTCCACCGCTTAAAAGCACGTGAAAAAGCGCTGATCTCGTTATACCCCAAAATACTTGAGATTTCCTTTATCTGATAATCGCCCGAGCTAAGGTAGTGCTCAGCCAAATTCTTACGAACATCGTCAGTCAATTGCTGAAAGCTTACATTTTCGTCCTGAAGTTTGCGCTGAAGCGTACGGGCGCTCACATTAAAATTAGCAGCCACTTCTTCCAATGACGCAATTCCCAAATACGCGTTTGTCATCAGGTAGGAACGAATGCGTTCGCGCAAAGCCACCGGCTGAATATTTTCCTTCACCTTTTTTACTTTTTGAAGGAGTAAATGCTGCAACTCATAGTTGGCCGTGAGGATCGGCTCAGCCCAGATTGCCAACGGCAGTTCCAACGAGCATTCGTCATGCTTTTGAATCACTTTACACCTTAGCACTCGCTCATATTCAGACCGGTACTTTGCTTCAAAAGAAAGGTGTGCCCGCAGCGGGCGAATCTTCTCCAGCAGCAACCCGTCCAGTTCATGAATGATAAACACCATAAGCAAATCGCGCATCTGCAAAAAAGGAAAAGTCACTTCCGTGATTTTGCTTGTCGTTTTTAAATGAATGCTAAACGACTGACGCTTTCTGTTTACTTCCAATTGAAAGAGGTCAGTAAACAAATGAATCATAGAGGCCGCTTGTGTTAATGCCTCCCCAACTGTAGCACTTGATTTGATGACCTCGCCCACAATACCAAGAGCTGAAAGCTGTAACGACTCACCAAAATGCAATCCAAATAGCGGGTCGTGGGTGAGATGACTCGCGTTCAACCACAAGTCGTTAAGTTGCTTCGGCATATTGGAAGGATGCGTCCCATCCCTCAGCCTCTTTAAATCAAGATTCGAAAGCTTGCATAGCTGTGCAACCGAAACATCACGCTGGGCTGCATATGCCAGCATCCCCAATACAAATCGTTTCCTGTTTTCTTCCATGTATCAAAGATAGATGTCAATCATTGTCTAAAAACAAAGTGTCGTGAAATGACAACTCGTTGACGGATAAAGATAATCTGTGCGCGCGGTCGAGCCAATACTTTTGTCTCATTAATTCAAAACAAAAAAATATGATATCATTAAAAAATGTATTGCTCCTGAACGGGATTAGTTCCGGAGCAACAGGTGTGTTGCTGGTTGCGTTCGCACGTTTCATTGCCAACCTATTTCAGGTTACATCAACGATGACTTTCATTTCGGTTGGTATTTTCCTGATAGTCTTTGCCACGGTGGTTATCTGGATTGCAATGGATGCATCGAATCAAACAAGGAAAGTTCAGATGGTGATTGCTCTTGACGTGATCTGGACGGCAGTAAGTTTCATTATCGTGATACTCTTTCGTCATGAAATCTCTATGATAGGAAACGTTTTGATCCTGGCCATTGCATTGTGGGTAGCTGCAATGGCGTTTCTTCAAACAAAATATCTCAAACAAATCACTCTTTAAATCACAAATAGCTATGAGAAAAATGATTTTTCTTTTCGCGATGATCATACCATCAGTCATGTTCGCTCAGCCAATGGATCATGCTGCTACGACCGTAACCGATCCTGCCTGGGTAGTAAAAGAATTCTTCGATGCCTACCGCAACCACGATCGTGAAAGAGTGTCATCATTACTGCATCCTGAAGTGTTTTGGGTTCAGCCGGGCAGCAATCGACTTGCGGGTATTAAGAAATCAAGGGAAGATGTGCTTGCCATGGGCAAACTTATGGGCGAACTTTCAGCTAAAACCATCCAACTGGCCGATATCAAAATTCTGAATGCCAATGGTAATAGCGTAGCGTGCCTGCTGCGTTGGAAAGCTGCTCAGCCAACCGGAAAATATACTTGATGTAGAAAATGTAGATATTTACACCATTGAGAACGGAAAGATTGTGAATGTAAAAGTCTATTCAAATGATCTTGCTCAGGAAGATAGGTTCTGGGGGAAATAGATCAAAGGAAACATTGCGGAGACCAGCCAAAACTTGGTCTCCGTTTTTTTACTAATGCGATTAGCTTCTTATAATAGAGCACATGTCTTTGCAGCGGACTTGGTGCTTGCACGCGCGGGTGATTAAACTCACCTTGCTTCTGCAGGCCGATCTTCTGCATCACCCGTTCAGAGCGTTTATTGATGAGTGCAGTAAAAGAATAGAT
>CAZNCO010000190.1:0-7898 GCA_964571345.1 uncultured Ohtaekwangia sp. | reverse complement strand
CGGTTGAGCCGGATAACAGAAGGCATGGGAAAGGAATGCGACACCGTATGCAGTTTGTAGCCGTTGGCCGGACGGATCAGCTCACTTTTGTTGAGGAAAACCATGACAAAAGCACGCTCTACGGAACAAACCATGAGCGGACTAAAATCCTGATTTAATACCAAAACCCTGCTATTCATAATTGAAAGATAAAACCATTCTTTGGTTTTAGCAACGACAATACACTGAAGCAGAGGTGGGTTCGCACCCAAAAGGTCAGATCAGTCGCCTGATCTGTGTGAGGGTATGGGTGTAAATTCTGGAGTCAGAATTCAAAATGCCGTCTTCCAGGAAATGATCTATGCGCACACTGCCATGGCAATGAATGATTCGTTCATCGTTCAGCACAATGCCCACATGCAGTTTTCCATCCTTATTGTTGGTGAAGAAGGCCACATCGCCTTCGGCATGAGCATGAAAATCTTTGAGTGGTTTTCCCATGGCTTCCATACGGCTGATCTCCCAGGGCATATGAAACCCACAGATCTTGAATACCATCTGCACAAAGCCCTGGGCGCAAATGCCAAACGGGCTCTTGCCGCCTTGCACCTCGGTAGCGTGCAGGTATCGGTTGGCAATCATGCGCAGAAATTCCTTCTCGCGCTTTTGTGCCAATGGCTTAGCTTCCCCATTGTAGGCAAACTGTTCATCCATTTTGAACAATTCGGAAGAAGAAATCGGAACAATACTGCCGATTACAATTGGCAACGGACTTTTCTTATAAAGGATGGTGGAAACCAGATCGGTAGCGATCTTAAAATGGCTGGCCTCAATCTGCTCATAAAATTCCTGCGAGATGGAATGATGATGGCTGGCCGCAACCCACCCTTCAACCTGGTCGTAGGCAGTGAGAATTTTCACCCATTCTTTGTCGCCATTGTGTTCTGTTACACGGTAATGTTCGCCAAAAAGTAATTGTGTTACCTGTTGCACCCCTGCAGGTTTATCCCACACAGGTACTATTGACAACCGGCATACTCCAAAATCAATGTTTTCCATCAGCGAATTTTTACGCGCTCCAGCTCGCGTTTTACATCTTTCTCTTTTATGCTGGCTCTCTTGTCAAATAGTTTCTTTCCGCGGCCAAGGGCTATTTCCATCTTGGCCAAACCCCGCTCATTAATAAATAACCGGGTGGGCAAAAGTGTTAAGCCCTTCTCTTCTACCCGGCTCTCCAATTTTTTCAGCTCTGCTTTTTTGAGTAACAACTTTCGCTCGCGTGCAGCCTCGTGGTTGTAATGCGTACCCTGGTCGTAAGGCGATATGCGCACACCTTTCACAAACGCTTCACCATTGTTGAAATAGCAGTAGCCATCCTGCAGATTTACCTTTCCTTCACGAATGGATTTGATCTCAGTGCCTTTTAGTGCAATGCCGGCAATAAATTTGTCAAGCAGCTCATACTCAAATGAAGCCTGCTTATTGCGAATGTTAATATCGTTGGAGAATCTGGATTTCACGAAGCAAAATTAGCAAACCTGCGCTCAGGCGTAAGCCTCTTCCAGGTTTTCTTCTCTGCGGATGGTGCTGGCATTGGCGACATCCAGCATGCCAAAGCCTTTGTGTGAGAAGTAGCCCAAGCCATTTTCATACACAAACTGCTGCACGGGCTGCGGTGCGTATAACGTAAACGGAAAGGTGTAGCCCCGCACTTCGTACTTTATATCGGCATCATACAGCGGATAGATGCGCGCAAACTTCTTGTGGGTAGCCTGTATCTTATTGATGTAATCGCGGTCGGCCACCAATTGAAACTTATAAAAGCTGGCCAGGTTATCGGCAGTGTATTTGCCGCTGGCTTCCATACGCGCGATGGTATTGTCGTACAGTAAATCAGAAAACTCATCGCTTTCGGGCGATATAAAGCGCTTGCCTGATTCATCATTGAAAGATGCCTGGATGAGCACGATGGGCGAAATGCACAAAAACTTAACCGATTCGCCAATGGTCACCGGATCTTCATGTTCATAGCCTTCAGGCACCAGTTGCAGGTTGCCTACCGTCACTTCCTTCTGGGCAAAAATCACCGGCAGCAGGTAGTCAAGAAACTCTTTGCTGGGCGAAGAGAACACCAAAGTGACTTTAGAAGAATAGAAATGGAGCCCCTTGCGGCTGATCTTTATCTGGCCCTTCAGTCCGGAAAAATTATACTGCGTAAAGTTGAAATACTCCTTGTTGCCACCGAGCATGACAAATCCTTTAATGGCTTGTGCCAATAAAAATTGGTGGTGAAAGGGCACATAGGCACCTCTGTTCTTCAGCGCAAAGACTATTCGGATTCTCACGACCCAGTAATTAAAAAATTAGCCTTATTAAAAAATTCCGTCCAAAAAATAACCTAACGGGGAAGCCAAAGTACTAAAAATCAGGGAAATTGGTAGTGCAGGTGTAAGTATTATTTTAAATACGTCATACATTAAAGCGGAAGTGCATAATATCGCCATCCTCCACTACGTATTCTTTGCCTTCTACCGCTAGTTTGCCAGCTTCACGGCAGCCAGCCTCAGTCTTATACTTTTGATAGTCAGATAGTTTGATAACCTCCGCCCGGATAAAGCCTTTTTCAAAGTCGGTATGGATCACACCGGCAGCCTGGGGAGCCTTCCAGCCCTTGTGGATCGTCCAGGCACGCACCTCTTTTACTCCCGCAGTGAAATAGGTAATCAGGTTCAGCAGGTGATATGCCGCATGGATAAGTCGGTCTAGACCCGATTCTTTCAGGCCATATTCTTCCAAAAACACCTGGCGGTCTTCCATACTCTCCAGTTCGGCAATCTGGGCTTCGATGGCGGCACACACCATTACCACTTCGGCACCTTCGTCTTTCACCAGGTTTTTAAGGTTTTCAACATAGGCATTGCCTGTGTGAATTGACTTTTCGTCCACGTTTGCCACATAAATCACGGGCTTATCGGTAAGTAGTTGGAGGTCTTCCACGGCTTTTCTATCCTCGGCATCCGTCTGCAGGCTGCGTGCATTTTTGCCGGCCAGCAGTGTTTCCTTGAATTGCAGCAGGGTAGCCAATTCCTTTTTAGCCTTGGCATCTCCGCTTTTTGCCGTGCGCTCAACTTTAGATATTTTCTTTTCTACCGACTCCAAATCTTTGAGTTGAAGCTCAGTATCGATAATTTCTTTATCAGCTATGGGGTCAACCTTGCCCCCCACGTGGATGATGTTGTCGTTATCAAAGCAGCGCACCACGTGAGCGATGGCATCTACTTCGCGGATGTTGGCCAGGAACTGATTTCCCAGACCTTCACCCTTGCTGGCACCTTTTACAAGGCCGGCAATGTCTACAAATTCAAAGGTGGTGGGCACCACTTTCTCGGGGATAACCAGTCCTTCCAATACTTTCAGCCTGGGATCAGGCACTGAAATCACACCCACATTGGGCTCAATTGTGCAAAAAGGAAAATTGGCTGCTTCCGCTTTATTGTTGGAAATCGCATTAAACAATGTTGACTTGCCTACGTTCGGAAGACCAACAATACCACATTTTAAACCCATACCTTAAAATTTTGAGGCGCAAAGATAACCATGATTGCTTTGTGCGAAACGATCTGCCAAAAATTCCTTTGATGGCACGGGAGTGATTACAGATTTTAATGAGCTCATGAAACGGCACCAGAAACAGATAGAAAAAGAAAATCCCGCCTTTTTGGGGCGGGACATTCCAGTTTAGGTATAGGTAAAGTTTTAACTAGCTCTCGATTAATCCCATCTAAGCTCTGAATCTCCACTTGGCTTGGCCGCGTCAACGGTTTCCTTTTCTTCGTGGTGATTGTGTTCGAATGAAGAAAAATCAACATCGGGCATCAGCTCTGTCTTCACGTGGTTGATGGTGTTGTTCAGTGCTTCCATGAACTTGTTAAAATCTTCTTTGTAGAGGAAGATCTTATGCTTTTCATAAGTGAACCCTTCATCATCCTTGTTGAATCTTTTCTTACTTTCTGTGATGGTCACATAAAAGTCGTTGGCACGTGTGCTCTTCACATCGAAGAAATACGTTCTCTTGCCGGCTTTCACCTTCTCTGAGAAAATTTCTTCCCTGCCGTTGTTCTTATTCTCTTCCACAGTTCTACAGTTTTTGGTTAGGTTTGGGGTATAAAGTATTTCGAAGGTACTATTTTATCGATTTATTGCAAATGAGTAATCAAAAAACTAGTCCCTTTATCATATTTTCTCATAGAATTTGGTCCAAATAATCACCATTTTTCGATTTTTACAACTGTGGCAAGGATAAACTTTGAAGAGATCAGGCAGGCAGGGGGCCTGGAGCTGCTGGCCAAACAGCTGGTAGAAGGCTTTATCACCGGCCTCCACAAGTCTCCTTACCATGGATTTTCGGTAGAGTTTGCTGAGCACCGACTCTATAACGAAGGACAGAGCACCCGCCACATCGACTGGAAAGTTTTTGCCCGTACCGACAGGCTTTACACCAAGCAATACGAGGAGGAAACCAATCTGCGCTGCCTAATTGCATTGGATTGCTCACCTTCCATGTATTATCCGCAGCCAGAAATGGCGAAGATGAAGTTTAGCGTGTATGCAGCCGCTGCCCTCGCCTACCTGATGCAACACCAGCGCGATGCCGTAGGGCTGGCGCTTTTCGCGGAGAAGGTAGAAGAGCTTACGCAGATCAAATCAACACCTGCTCACCTCGACAAGCTTCTTAAAACTTTAGATAAGAGGCTTTCAGAAAAACCACAGCCCAAGGGCAGCAAGATCACTGATGTGTTGCACGAACTGGCTGAGAAAATTCATAGGCGGTCTTTAGTGATTATCTTCAGCGATATGTTTGAAGGCGAAGACAGCGAAAGCATTTTCAAAGCGCTGCAACATTTGAAACATAACAAACATGAGGTGCTCCTCTTTCATGTTACCGATCATGATACAGAACTAGCCTTTCAGTTTGAAGATCGCCCGCATGAATTTATTGACCTGGAGACCGGAGAGAAGATAAAACTCAACCCGGCAGAGGTGAAAGATTATTTCGAAACAAGGTTAAAGCAAGCCCACGCAGAACTGAAGAGCAAATGCAACCAATTGAAAATCGATTTCATTTCTGCTGACGCAAAGAAAGACTTTTATACGATACTTCAGTCCTATTTGATCAAGCGTGCGAAGATGAGGTGAGTTATTGGATACTGGATTCTGGATGCTAGATACTCGGTGTCAAGTTATCGAGTATCCTGGATCAAGCATCGAGTATCCACCTACGCCAGCTTCCCATTCTCCGCATCCCACATAATGATCTTCTTTTCGAGTGTACTTTTGTTAGTAGCCAGTGCGGGGCCAGCAGCACGCATTCCAAACAAAGCATCCTCCACGATCTTTGAACCATTGCGAATGCCATTGTAGAAGTTGTGGTGATGGTCCAGGTTAGCACTATAATGCTCAGGTGCTTTGAATTCAAGATCGGATTCAATCACTGATGATTTGCCTTTCACGTACTTTGCCTTGTACCATTTCTCATATTCCTTCTGCTGCGCTTCGGTGAAGGTTTCAAAAGAATCCCAGCCGCCATAGCCCGGCTCCGATTCGATTTTATTTCTTTTCACTTTCACATAGCTCCAGCCCATATCAATCACACCGTCCGTTCCGATCAATCGTAATCCTTCACCGCTTTCGCTGCCATCCACGAAGTTCACACGCATCTGAAGATTAAATGCCGGATGTTGTGCCGTTGCAGGATAGTCGTACAAGCCCATGATCACATCGGGCACATCTCTCCCATCTTTCCAGTAGCGCAGGCCACCTGTTGCTAAAACTCGCTCAGGGCCTTTTGAACTTGTAACCGTGTGCAATGCGGAGAACAAGTGAACAAATAAATCACCTGCCACCCCGGTGCCATAGTCTTGGTAATTTCTCCAGCGGAAAAAGCGAATCGGATCATAAGGAACTTTGGGTGCATCGCCAATGAAACTGTTCCAATCTACCGTGTTTGCATTTGCATCTGTAGGAATTGAATACTGCCAGGCGCCATTGGCACTGTGGCGATCCATCCAGGTCTCTACCATGATCAGATCACCAATTACTTTCTGCTCAAAAAGTTCTTTTGTTTTTTCAGTGATGATAGAACTTACACGCTGGCTTCCCACCTGGAAAACTTTGCCTGTTTTCTTTTGTGTTGCAATTACGTCTTGCCCTTCCTCGATGTGATGTACCATCGGCTTCTCGCAATACACGTGCTTACCTTTGTTCATCGCCTCGATGGCGATGCGGTCATGCCAATGGTCTGACGTAGAGATGATCACCGCATCTACATCTTTACGATCGAGTATCTCCTTATAATTTTTAGTGACAAACAAATCCTTGCCGTACTTTTCCCTGGAATGATCCAACCGCCCGGTGTACAAATCACAAACTGCGACAATCTTCACGCCTGAAACCTGGCTCGTCCAATGCGCATTGTTAAAGCCCATGATACCCATGCCGATCAACGCCACGTTGATCTGGTCGTTGGCCTCATAACTTTTACCAACGTGTTTAGCATTTTCAAGAACAACGGTGCGATTACCCGCCAACAAGGCAGGCGCAAATCCCGTTGCTATAGCCGAGCCGGCAACTTTCTTGATGAAACTTCTGCGTGTTTGTGATCTCATTTTGTTGTACGCTTAGTTATATAATAATTGAATCCTATTCGACTCGTTATCATTGTTTCACTCCATAAAATGAAATAATCGTTGATTCTGGCCGCCAGGCTCGGATTATACTCTATGATACCTTCAAATCGGTTATGAAAAATAACTCCAGCTCTTATAGCGAAAGAGAACCAATTTGACTTCAACTTAAAAAAGTCAGGGATGGAGACTGTATTAGTGATAGTGGGGTAGTAATCATTAATTGTATACATGTTATTGGTATACGAAGAGAAAGTAGCGCGAAAGCCAAGCCCTCCAAAAATTTTAAAATCAGGGCGATTATAGAAGTTGTCGTCTAAAACCAGACCGATTCCTGCATTAAGTTGATCAAACGTGTAGTCGATTGTTTCTGGTATATAGGTTGTAATATTCTTTGCGTAGGTATGAATGCTGGCCTTGCTCAATAGCAATTCGGTTCTAAACGCAAACTTGCCTACCCGCGAGTTAAATAGGTATTTAAACCCGGCTACAAAATATGGAGAGTAAGACACTTGACTACTTTTGGCCCAATCGCTGCCATCCGAATAGGTAAGCTGGCTTGAATTCAAGCCAGCTCCAAAATAAAAATTTGACTGGCCGTGGCCTTTGTTCGAAAAGACATAGCTGTAATTTCCATTGCCATTAATCCCTTTAATAATCTCAATCAAGCCACTCGAAGAATACGGTGTCTTACGGATGGCAAATTCCAGTTCAGGCGTGTAACGCTTATAGTCAAAGAGTAATTTGATTAATTGTGTTTTGTAAATCGGATCGAGGGAAGTCGCACCCTGATCTAACGTTCCTTTTGAGTTGCTGTCTTTAAGTTGTAGCCTCAACTCAGCAGGTGTGTCAGTATTCCTTTCGAGAATATAATACCGATTTTTCAGCTTATCACGATAATAGAACAACGACACTACATCTCCTCTGACCATGAGTTTCAAAAGTACGGTGTCAATGACCGGTGTACTTGCCTCACCATTATTTGTTAATTGCAGTGAGTTCATACTTATCGAAACAATGTGTCGTTCAAAAGTAACTTCATTTTCTATTCCAAAAGATTTAAATTCGGAAAGTTTCATCCTAATAGCCTTGGCTTCATCCATGCTGGATTTTAAAGAAATAGTTGTTGGATTCAACGACCATTCATGTTCATCTATAAAACATTTTAGGGTATCTCCATTATTCTTCACTATGAAACCTCTTCGGAAATTTGTTTGCGCCATCACAGTGCATGAC
>CAZNCO010000189.1:0-7902 GCA_964571345.1 uncultured Ohtaekwangia sp. | reverse complement strand
GAGCTTCTCACAGAACTAGTCATTCAGGATCACATTATAAACGTCCGTCTTGTTTCGTTGAATATTGGAAACATGAAAACCTCCAGGCTGTGCAATTTCTTCTACCAAATCAAAACGGGTGCAAGACTTTGGCAGTGCTGAAAAAATCAAAAGAAACGAATAGGTTTTACCGTCTCCGACCATTGTCCATTGAGGGGCATACGAAATATTTTCAGCATGCACCAGTTCCGCTTTCGCGGGCGAATCACAATCGCACAAGTAAGTAGTTCGCCAGATACGAACTAACATTCCCGGTGCAACTTCCGGCAGCCGGCAATGAACGTACACGTACGATTCTTCAAGCAAATCTGTTTCGATAGCCACTTCCGTTTCAACCTCTACCTCAGGTGAAAGAATTTTACTTTTGAGAAATACCTCCATTCTTTCGTTGTAATTTTAGTTTAATCTCTTTTTTATGTCCTGCAATTCCATTCGCAGGCTACGGATTTCCTGATGCATTTCTTTTATACTATTAGAAAGGCCATCAGACGCTATTGTATTATCTGCTTCAATAATTTTCTCTTCAAAATCTTTTTCCAATTTTTCCTGGACCTGAGATGTCATCACAGCGATAAACACATTGAAGGCAATAATTGCCGTAAAGATAACAAAGCTGATGAAGTAAGCCTGAATGACGATGGGCGGAAAAGTGTGAACATTTGCTCTCAAATCTTTCATCACATCCGACCAATTATCTAATGTCATCACCTGAAAAAGTGTAATGAAGGACTCTGTTATTGAACTAAAATCGGCCGAGACAAAGGTTCTCTTTTCAAACAAAAACATGCCCATAATCGCATAGATGTAGGTAAGTATGAGCAGCAACCCGGCAAATGAAAATACGGTAGGTACAATACTCACAATTCTTTTCTCTACATCTTTAAGATGATCGCTGATTTCAAGCAAGCGCACAATTCGGAAAATTCTGAATAATCTTCCTACCTGAATAAACCCAGGGAATACAAATAAATTTCCAAAAGAGCCGATAACAGAAAACAATATCAAAATGAAATCGAAGTTATTCCACACACCGTGCTCGGTAATTTCAAATTCGGTCTTCTTTCTGCCTTCTACCAAAATTTTCCTTGTTTTGAAGAGGTTGAAAAAATCCACCGGATGGTCTTCCGCTAGAATGCGAAGCAAAATCTCGATCGAAAAGAATACAAGAAACAAATAATCCAATGCTCCAAAGAAAGCCTTCCAAAGATCATTAATCTGAAGGGTTTCCAATCCCAAGACAACCGCAAAAGCAATGATAGCATAGTTGACCGAATGGCAAAATTCTTTGCTGTGAACCCATATCTTAAGACGCGCATGTGAGATTTTCATAATGAGTAGTTATGTGTTTGAGCAAACTAATCATGATTTTAGAAAAATAGAAATCAAAAGTACTGAAACGGTTATTCCTTAAACTTTATTGGCGGATGATTCTGCCATCTTCCATTTCAATTACGCGCTTGGTACCTTCAGCAAAGGCCGGATCATGTGTAACAATCAAAAGTGTTTGATTAAGATCGGTGGAGAGCTGTTTGAAAATATCGAACACGATCTGGCTATTCTTTTTGTCGAGATTGCCTGTTGGCTCATCCCCCATTATAATTAAAGGATCATTGATCAAAGATCTGGCGATAGCCACGCGTTGCTTCTGCCCACCAGAAAGTTGATTTGCATTTTTTTCAGCAAGCTCCTTTATATCTAATATTTCGAGCTTTTTCATCGCCCGTTCACGAATTTCTTCTTCCGAATATCTTCCCAACTTCAAGGCCGGCATCATCACATTCTTCAGCACACTAAATTCATTAAGGAGGTAATGAAACTGAAACACGAACCCAATTTTCTCATTACGCACCCGGGCGAGCTCTTTCTCTTTTCTGTTTACCATCGATTCGCCATCGATCATAAGATTTCCAGAATAGTCTGTATCCATGGTAGAAAGAATATACAGCAGCGTAGACTTTCCACAACCCGATTTCCCCATCACGGATACAAACTCACCTTTCTGAATACTAAAAGAAATATTATGAAGAATTTCAATCGTCACAGGATCGTGAAAACTTTTGCAAATATTCTGAGCATGAAGAATCGGGCGTTCCATTTTATTTACCTCTGATGATCACCACAGGATCTACTTCGCTGGCCTTTCGTGCCGGGAACCATCCGGCTAAATAAGTTGTGATAAATGAAAAGAAGATTGCGATGATGTAATACTTGATATTGTAATCCACCGGAAAAGTATGAATCGTGGGTAGTGCAGGTGTATTGAAAGGTAAGTTGTCAATGATCTGCGAAAGTAGATTGCCAAAAATCAAGCCCAACAGGCATCCGAAGAAACCGATACTTAATGAAATGAACATAAAAATCTTCTTTACATCATTACCGGCAAACCCTGTAGCCTTCAGAATTGCAATGGCATCCATCTTCTCATAGATCATCATATTGAGGATGTTATAAATACCAAACCCCGCCACAATGAGTAAAACAATTCCCACAGCATACGAAATGATATTACGCACGTTGGTTCCGGTTTCAAACTGTGCATTGGCTGTTTGAATATCTTCGGCATTCGTTTGGAAGATCGTGGCATATTCACGCGCTACCCCTGGTGCCATCCGCAGATCGTGTAGCTTTACCTGAATATCGGTAACATAACTGTTACTCTGACCTAAAATTTTTTGGACGGTGGAAAGGGACACAAAACTTTGTGTTTTATCAAAGTCCGCAAGTCCTGATTGATAAAAACCAACCACTTTTAATTGGAAGCGTTCACCTTGTGCCGTTGTCACTTGAATCACATCGCCTATGTTCGCTAGCAGTTTTCCAGCCAGAGGCTTTCCGAGAATAATGCTATTCGCCACATTCTGAATATCGAGTGGCTCACCATTCACAATATAGTCTCTGAATTTATAGAGTTTAATTTCTTGCTCCGCATCGATGCCATTCATCACACCCGTAATATCCACTGCTCCATCATTGAAGAAAACCTGTGCTTGCGCTTTTCGTGAAAAGCCCAGTACACGTTTATCTTCCCGCAAGGTTTGCATGATTTTTTCAGCATCGTAAATGGAAAGCCTACTGTTACTAGCCTTGATAGAACTGATAAAATGGTAATGATCTTTGTAAGCATCGGCCAAATGCACCGGTTGATTCTTTGCTGCCTCAATCTCCTTAAAGAGACGCACATGGGGAGTTCGGTTAAGGATCAGGCCATCAAGCAAATCATTCAGCCCATTCATAAAACTGAGCAACGCAATAAACATGGTGATGCCAAACGTAACGCCCACCGCTGCCACTACTGTTTGCTTCAGCCGTGCCCGCAGCATGGTAATCGAAATTTCAAGTAGCAGCTTTACGTTCATAAAGGCTTCTGAATGGCATCTTTCTCCGTGAGGCCAGAAACAATTTCTACTTTCTGATAATCTTTTAAACCTGTTTGCACTTTTCTTTTCTCGCCACTTTCCAATAACACAAACGATTCATCCACCAAGTAATTTCTGGGAATGAGCATGGCCTTCTCCTTTGAAACAATAATGATATTTGCCTCCGCTGTCAGGTTGGGATAGACTTTCTCAGGCGCTTTCACGAATGTTGCTTCAATTGTAAAGGTCTTTGATCGCTCATTCAGTATCGGGTAAATTTTCGTGACGTTTGCCTCGAACACCTTTCCACGGTAACTGTCCATCGTGATCAACACTTTCTGACTGAGATTTACCAACGCAATGTCATATTCGTCCACCTGCAATTCAAGATAGAAATTGTCACTCTCGCCCAGGATGGCGATGGGAGTTTGGGTGGTCACCATTTCGCCTTGCTTTTTGAGTACACTGAACACTCTTCCTGTCAATTCGCTCTTTACCTGTAAATCATTAACCTGCGCAGATGAAATCTCAAAAACTTTTTTGGATTGTTTCGATGCAAAATCCAACTGCCTTTTCAACTGCTGATAGCGAAGCACCGCAGATTCATACGCTGCCTTGGAATTCTTTGCATTCAATTCCTTTTGCTCTAACTCCACTTTGCTGCCTACATTCTGTTTCCAGAGATTCAATTGGCGTGCGTACAAAAGTGAATCCACTTCGTTTTTTTGTTTTGCAACATCAATATTATACTTCAGTTCCTCAAGCCGATCTTCATTGTTCTGAAGAGCATTGTAGTTTGCTGACAATTGTGAATTCTCACGATTTAATTGTACTGAGCGATTACTAATCTGCGCAAGCACCTGACCTTGCTTTACAAAATCTCCATCGGTGACAAACAGTTTTGAAATAACTCCGGTAGTGTTTGCAAATACCTGGTATTGATTCCTACTCTTCACTACGCCTGAAGCATAAACTGATTGCGTAATGGGTTGGTAGGTTGGATAAATAACTTCATGCTTTGTAGTACAAGCATTGAAAAAGACCAGCAACAGAAAAAAATAGGTGAACCTTTTCATAATCTATGAACTCACAAAGATTCACACTTGCCTCCTTTCAAAAAAAGGATCGAATCAATCTTTTGCATGACTTTCATCAGGTTTTAAATTGGCCCAAACAGAACCTTTTATTCAATGATTACTTTCTTCAAATAGAAAACATCCGGGTCAATGATCGGAAGTGTGGCGCTGGTAATTGTAACAGGGGTTTTCCCTAATTTCATTTTTTGCTTGCCGGAACTTGTAACAACTTCAATTGGTAATTCATAATCCAGGTTCATAAGCTGAATTGAATACTTATCAGCATCTTTTTGCTTGACCGAAACTTCGAGCTTATTGGTAGTGCGTAAGAAAAGATCGAATAACGGTTTTAGGCTCTGGCCGAATGCACCGCTGAAAAGTTTTTCAACATCATCGGTTTTCACAGTATTGTCATACGTGTATTGAGGGTCTGTAGCAAGTTTTTTCAACGTAGGAAAAAAGATGTCATCGCCCATCACGTAACGCAATGTATGCATAAAGAACGCGCCTTTCCCATAAATATCACCATGATATGCCTGATCAGAATCTACTTCATCTCCTTGCACAATGGGCAACTTGTTCTGCGTGTGCCATGCTGTTTGCTGCATCCGTTTCTGATATTCCTGCTCCCCTCCTGCCTCACGAATGTGCAATGCATCGGCATACGTGCAGATGCCTTCTTGTATCCACATATCTGCCCAATCACGGTTGGTAACTTTATTAGCCCACCACTCATGGCCAAACTCGTGAACCAATAGCCAATCAAAATCTTCGTTCCCTACTTTTGTGTAACGGAATTTATTTCCGTATGCAATAAGGGATTGATGTTCCATTCCCAGATGTGGCGTTTCGCACAATCCAATTTTCTCTTTTGCCCACGGATATTCACCAAAATATTTTTCAAGCACCTTGCATGCGTCTGCCATCAAATCAAGCTCATGCATAGCTTTACTCTGGTCATCGGGTAACACATAAAAATCCATCGGAACTTTAGTGCCCTTCACAGTCGTGTATTCACGGCTAACCTTTTTGTAGTTTCCAATATTGAAGACCAGGCAATAATTGCTAATGGTGTACTTCGTCTTCCAGTGAAACGTAGTCTTGTTTCCTTTTGAAGATTGCTTGATCATTAACCCAGGACCAGCCGCTACCAATCCTTTAGGAACAGTAAGGATCAGGTCAGCGCCATCGTTGGGTTCGTCACTTGGGTGATCTTTGCAGGGAAAGAAAATTTTTCCACCTTCCGACTGACACGTAACAGCGATCCATGGATTGCCTTGAGCATCTTTGTCCCACTGAAATCCTCCCGTCCAGGGTGCACGCTCCGCAACCCCTGGCGTGCCTTCGTAATCAATTTTAACTTTCACTTTACCTGCAGGCAGGCTTTGCGCGATACGAACCAAATCATCTTCACCAAATGTAAATGACTTATTCTTGCCATTCACAGTCACGGCCGTGATTTTATAATTGTGCCATAAATCAAACAGCAATGTTTCGGTTGGCTGTGTCAAAATCAAATCGATTTCTGTATATCCCTTTATATATTTTTGAGTTGGATCAACATCCAAAGCAATGGTGTAATGCCGGATGTCCATAACGGCCTGTTCGGGCTTCAGCTTACCACCCGATTTCAAATTCTGCGACCAAGCGAAGGCAGGCATTATCAGCAAAAAGAGAATAAAGCGTCTCATAAAATTTGTTTATGTAAAAGTAATTCGCTGCTTGTTGTTAAGAAATAAAAGTAGGATAAACGGAAGCTATTTCTTTTCCAGGTCGTTAAGAAAATCGCGCACGACTTTATTGCTGTACTCAGGCTCATCTTGCATTGTGAGGTGACCCGCACGAGGAATAATTTCAAACTTTGCGCCCGGCACCAGGCTTTGATAATATTTTACCGTACGCGGTGCAGCTTCGTCAAACTCTCCTGTAGTGAAAAGTGTCGGAACTTTTATTTCGTGAAGACGATCGGTGCGATCGAAGTTTTTCAAGGGACCAACAATGGTAAACTCACTGGGCCCATTCATGTACTCATATTGCTTTCCAATCTGCGTAAAACAACTGTCAACATCTGGAGGCCAGGGAAGTTTGCGCGCGACAAAATTTTCATAAAACATTTGTACTCCTCTTTTATACTCTGGCGCTGAATAATTTTTGTTTTTCTCATTCACCCGAATGGCTTGTTGGGTGGAATCAGGTAGCAACGAGATCAACGAATCCGCATCCTTCAACCACAACGGAATGCTAATGGCTGGGCTACTTAAAATAACCGCTTTGATTCCTTCAGGGTGCTTGAGATAATATTCCGTTCCCAGCATGGTACCCCATGATTGACCGAACAGATAATACTCTTTCAATCCAAGTTGCTTCACCACGTTGGCAACTTCTTCTACATAGTGATCAACCGTCATCAATGTAGTGTCGGTAATATGATCAGACTTGCCACAACCTAACTGATCATAAAAAATAACCTGACGATCACTCCCCAACGCACTCATCGGCTTTAGATAATAACTCGGAATTCCGGGGCCACCGTGCAATAAAAGAATTGGCGTTTTATCACCACTGCCTACAACTTTGTACCAAACTTTTCCTCCATCTACGGTAAGGTAGCCTTCGCCTGTTTTAAGTTTATTGCTTTCATTGCATCCAAATAAAATCAGGATCATAGTGAGCATTAAGAAGAAAGACCGAAGGTTTGTAAATTGTTTCATCTGCTTTTTTGATTACGAACTTTCAGCCTAAGTTAAAAATAAAAATAGGTTTCAACCATCTAAAACACGCTAATGGTCAAAACCTATTTTCAACCTCTGCTTTACTTACTGGGTGTAAAAAAGAAACTGGAATCTCTTAAAAATACGCCTACCCAAAACAGCGTGAGCAACAGCAAGGCCATCGGTGGCTGATGACCTGCAATCTCTATGGATGCAGCTCCTCCTAAATACCCGCACACCAAAAAGAAACCGATGCGCCAGGTGGTGGGAATGAGAAATACAATTACACATCCAATCTCAAGTAGCGCTAAACCGATCAGTGGGAAGGTTGGAAGAAAACCTATCTTCGTAAGGCCGTCAACCACCTGAGGGGCTGCGATGAATTTAAAAAAGGAGCTAACCAACAATAACAGAATCGGAAGCCCCATTAAAACAAAAGACGCAATTTTTTTCGTTTTCATATATATAAAATTTAGGCTGCAATACTATCGGACAGCCAGTTTATTTCGGCCATGGGTTTCCCTTTGGAAACTAGTTTCCTCAAAGAAACTAACCATGGGAACTATTTGTTAGCTCCCTACCTTTGTTCATAGTCATGCAGAAGAAGATCAAGAAAGAAAAACATCCTCAGTGCTCCGCAGTGATCCTGGCAATACGCGATGCCATGGAATTGCTCTCCGGAAAATGGAAGATCCAGATTATTGGTGCGTTGATGCAGAC
>CAZNCO010000188.1:0-7929 GCA_964571345.1 uncultured Ohtaekwangia sp. | reverse complement strand
GTCGTAGCTGTATCCAATGTTCAACACATCTTTCGTGCCCTTCTTAGTAAGGCCGATGGAAAGAACAACCGATTCATTATTCACCACGCCATTCACAGACTTAAAAGGAATGCCGCGATACCAAGTACCAATGACGAGTGGTTCAAATGTATAATACATCCCCACATCCATATGATCAAAATTTCCCTGATGACGATATTGAATTGTAGGCGCAATGCTTCTCTCACGCGGGCGATTGTAAAATCCCTGGCCCATCACACCGGGTGTCAGATAAAACTTAAAACCCGCGTGCGCATTCAACTTCATCGGCAAATTATCCTTAGAACCTACCAATGACTGATCCGGTTGAGTAATATGAAATGCTGACACCCCAAACCAAGCGCGTTGCGAATACAACAACCCACCCATTGACATATCCGGAAAAAATTTTGACTGACCAGAGTTCAATCCTTCTACAGAAGTTTTATTTACTACTTGCCCGGTGGAAGGATCAAACTGATCGCCAAATGTGAGGCGCGAAAAATTTATTGAGCGATTGTATATACTCGCTTGAAACCCTGGGCGAAAAGACAAGCCTTTTGTCAATCGCAAGTCATACGAGTACAGCAAAGAAATACTTGTTGACGAAAGCCCTAAAAGCCCTTCCGTATCGCGATTGATGATAACACCGACCCCACTATTTTTATCTTCGATATAGATGTCGCCCCAGGCTGAAAAAGTATTGAAGTTGGCATCGATAGCCGGCCATTGATTTCGGTAGTTTGCGCCCACACGGGCCTGGTTGGTTGATCCCGCAAAGGCAGGATTTAAGTATAGAGGTGCCGCATAAAATTGGGAAAACTGGGCATCCTGCGCAGTTACCACAGTAGTAGCAAACAGAATTAAAAGACCTATTGTGAGAGTTGTTCTATTCATTCAAACGGGAGATCATTAGGCGCTCTATCCAAGCAAAGTAAGTCGTTTCAACAGATTAAAAAAAACATTTGTCGCAACAATTCTAGTAGCAATCGATGACCTAACGATATTTTTACCCAAATTGTATAACTTCGTGAAGTTTGCGCGTTTTAATTTTAATTGAGAATTTATAACATAAATCGGAGGAATGAAGAAGCGTTTGACGATGCCCAGAAATTGGCCTAAGGTAGCTCTAATGTTCGCGTTGGTTGGAATTTTCGGAAGCAGTTTTGCTCAAAATCTGGCTCAGCATCATTGGTACTTTGGAACTACCGTAAATGGCGTGCAGTTTAATCGGTCTACAAATATTCCTCAGCTTGTTACAGATCAGCATATTCTCGCGGGCACTGGAGGAAGTGCCGTGGCAACAGATCCATCGAATGCAAACCTCCTGTTTTACTCCGATGGTGTAAATGTTTATAACTCTGTTCATGTTCAGATGCCGCAAGGGTCTGGCCTTTCGGGAAATCCCAACGGAAATCAACCCGTTGTTTTTTGCCCAATACCTGGCCAGCCTGATAAATATTTTTTGTTTACCAATTCTGCCAACTATACCACGGGTGGAGGTATTTCCTGGAGTGTAGTAGACATGAAGCTTTATGGAACAGAAGTGTTCCCGTCTCCACCCCTAGGCAACGTTGATGCCGTGACGGTTGCTAAGAATAATCCAATTGCCTCCCTGACCGGTCGATCAGAAGGTATGACGATTGTTCCTCATTCTAATGGAACAGACTATTGGCTGATAACCCACAAGAATGGAGCACAAGAATTTGATGCTACTAAAATTGATGCTTCAAGTTATCCAGCTGGTACGTTTACAACATCTGCCACCAACTTTCCTACGTTGCCTGCTACCAGTGTTGCAAACTTCGCGTACAATCACAGAAACAAAAAGATAGCTGTGTCCTCGCAAGACCCTAATACCGATGCCATCATTTTAAATTTTGATCCATCAACCGGGCAGTTCACTTTTGATCGTACAATTTTTAACACCGGAGTTGCCGCAACCACCAATCAATCTGTTTATGATATTGAGTGGGATAACAAAGGTCAGTATCTGTATATCTCCCGTGCAGGTGAAACGGGCATCAATGCTGACGTGCTCCAATATGATTATCTCAATCCAACCAACACCTTGCAATCCATTTTAGGTGGCTCTTCAATTTTCAGAAGCTGGGGCTTAATCTTCGCACCAGACAGCACGATTTATCACCTCTATCAAACTGCCTCGGGTGGCCCTTACCTGATGGAAAATTTTTCACAAACAAATCACCGGGCTGATAGTGTGATTAGAACTCCTCTCCCATTTGGCAATGTGGATTTCGGTGGCGCTCAATTTCCACAGTTTAATACAGGATCGAACCCAAATCTTACCGTTAGTTTCACAACGATTGGCTCTTGCCAAAATAATCCAACATCTTTTTTTCCTACAGTGTCGCCTAATGCCGATAGTTTGAATTGGAATTTTGGAGAAACACCACCATCAAAGGTTACAGAGTGGAGCCCGGTGCACACCTATGCCACAGCAGGTACTTTTAATGTAACACTTACGGCTTACTATCAAGGCCAAAAGAAAACGGTAACACAACCCGTCACCATCAATGCGATGACGTTAAAAATTCAGCTGGTTTCGGATACCACTGCATGTCGATCGGAATTTCCGCCACCACGTGGAAGCTCATCGCCAAAACAATTTTCAGTTACAGTAAAAGTTACGCAAGGTTCGGCAGGAACTTATAAATGGTCTAACGGACAAACTGGGGCAACATTAAAACCAGATTCTGCTGGATATTACTATGTCGTAGTAAGCGATGCGTCAGCACCTGGCTGCTCAGCATATGCAGGTGTGAACGTGAAGGAGTACAAACTTCAGGACCAACGAAGCAACGTTTGGTATTTTGGAAATACTGCCGGAATTGATTTTAACAAACGTCCACCAAAGGCCCTTAGCAACAGCATCATGGATGCACCAGCAGGTTGCGCCATTATCTGTGATCGCAATGGTCAGACTATTTTTTATACGGATGGAAATACTGTGTACGGATACGATGTTGCTACAAAGACCTCGTCTGTCATTGATACCGTAATTGGCGGTGATCCTAACTCATCGCAATCTGCTATTATTATTCCCGTTCCCGGAGATGAAACTCTGTACTACATTTTCACCACGCAGGCCATTAACGGAACTTCGGCAAATGAACTTCGCTATTCATTGTTTGACTTAAAGCAAGGCACGCGCGGTCAGGTGGTTCAGAAAAATATTTTATTATTTTCAAAAAGCTCAGAGCACCTCACTGCCAATAGTCAATGGCTGATTGCTCACGAATATGGTAATAATACCTTCCGCGCCTATAAAGTCTCAGCAGCTGGAATTGCTGATCCGGTTTACTCTTCAATTGGTTCTGTCGAATCATTCACGAATGCTGCCAATGGCCAAGGCTACATGAAGCTTGGGCCGAAAAATAATTTGGCAGTTACTTTCTCGACACCCGGCACAAGCAACTGGGTTGAGTTATTTACTTTCGTTGACACCACAGGTGTGATTACCAACTACAGAAAAATTGATTTAAAGCAACCTACCGGACAAGTATATGGAGTGGAGTTTTCACCTGGAGGCAATAAAGTTTTTGCTTCCGTGAAAGACACGCCAACGTCAACTGTCTATGAATATTTTCTCGATTCACTTGGCGGCCCTCATTTTAGAAATTCTACACTTGAGCCTGCGGAAGTTGGAGCATTGCAACTTGCGCCTGATGGGCAGATTTACATGGCAGTGAACAATAGTAGTACGCTCGGAACCATTCAGGCCAATGAAGACACTACCAAAGTTTCGACAATCAATCTTTCGGGATTTACGCTTGCAGGCGGAACCAATAGTAGGTTAGGACTACCAAATCTCATCCAACAAAATGGTAGTGGTTTTGGGGGACCAGGATTTACCTTCACCGGAATTTGTTTGGGAGACACAACGAAATTTGTAGGAACACCAACGGATGCCATTGATAAGTTTCAATGGTTCTTTGGCGATGGAGGTGGAAGCACCCAGGCTGCGCCTAAGCATCTGTACGCTTCCGCTGGAACCTATACTGTATCGATGCGATTGACTAACAGATGCGGACTTGACACAACAATCATTCAGAAAGTAAAAATAAATCCGCCACCGGCTAAGCCTTCTATTCCACTAGCAGCAGTGCTTTGCAACGGACCAGTAACACTCGATGCGAATGCGCCAAATACAACTGGACTAACGTATAGTTGGTCAACCGGGGCCGTCACGAAAACCATTTCGGTTGCATTGCCCGCCATTATAAACGTAACCAACACTGACACAAACGGCTGTACTTCTAAAGCGCAATCTATGGTTGTAGACAATCGACCACAGGTAAATCTTGGTGCCGATCAAACGGTTTGTCAAAATACGACCTTGAGTTCTTTGGATGCACAGAATCCGGGAGCAAATTATGTTTGGACAATCAATGGCGTTGCAGCAAGCACAACAGAGTTCCAATCAGTCAGTACTGCAACCGTTGGGGTGTTTGCTTATAAAGTTGTAGTAACCAATCCTGTAACAAATTGTACGGTTACAGCTCAGAAAAATATTACTGTGAATGTTTCACCTACCTATACATTTACAAAAATAGCCGACCCCTCAACTTGCGGGGCGAAAGACGGAAAGGTGACACTCACAATTTCTACTTCCACTCCGCCATCCGGACCCTATACTTATTCGATCTCCGGGCCAGCCAGTTTCACACCACAGTACGTTACGGATGCAAGTGCCCCAAAGACTGTAAACTTGACCACTCTTGGTGCAGGTAGTTACTCGGCCACTGTACAAGATCAAATCTCCGGCTGTAGTGTTTCGCAGTCCGTAGGATTGGTAGACGCGTCATTTACCTCAAGCGCTACTTTTACAAATTGTAATCCTTCGTTAGTAACGGTAACAAATTCAGCAGGCACGGCTCCGTTTATTTATACGTTCACAGACGCCAGCTCGGGAAAAATTATAGCCGGACCACAGACAACTAATTCAGCAACTTTACCTGCCGGCAATTATTCAATTCAGGTTGTAGACAAGAATGGTACAGGCTGCACTTTTACATTTGCAAAGAATGTTAATCCAGTTGTGCCAACAATCTCTATAAACCCATCATTGTGTTCAAATCCGGCAACCTTAAATGCTGCACTTTCAAGTGGTAGCGCTACCTCGTATTCATGGTCAAGCGTTCCTTCCTCGGCCATCAGCGGAGGCGCAAGTGGAGCAACAGTTAATATCAACGCGGGCGGAACTTTTACAGTAGCCATTGTAACTGGATCATGTACACTCACTCAGTCTGCAACTATCAATTACAAAGGTGCACTTGTTCCTGATTTTGTAGTCCCTTCTCCGTGTCAAACATCTGTAACACTATCTGCAACTCCTGTTGGATCGTATTTGTACAAATGGTTGGATGGCACAGGAGCGACAATCGGCACAGTTCCTGTCATTTCCGTATCAAGTTCTGGTCAATACAAGTTATCAATACAAGATGCTACCACGGGATGTCCTCCCGTTTTATCTGCTTCAAAACAGGTTGATGTGCTAGGAATTCTTACGGCAAGCCTAGGCGCAACCGTAGCCTGTGATGACGGTTCACCGTTCACTTTAACTGCTACAACTAATGCAACTTCACCAACCTACGCGTGGGCATTGAATGGAAAAACAATTGCAGGCGCCACAACAAATCCACTTGCGCAAACTAACGCTGGAACCTATCAAGTTACGGTTAGTGAAAACACTTGCTCAGCTGTTGCCTCCATTGAAATCGTGAAGGCACCTATCCCAATGGGACAACTGCCCGCAGCTGCTACGATTTGTAATGATCCGGATAACGCTGATCCCTCTACTAAGACAATCGAATTAGACCCGGGTGTTTTTGTTTCCTACAATTGGTTTAAAAACGATGTAGCCCTGAATTACACAAGTGAAAAATATACCGCAAACAGCGAAGGGGTGTACCGCGTTGACTTAACTAACACGTATAGCTGCACCAATTCAAATGTGATAAACGTGATCAATTCATGCGAGCCCTTAGTAACCGCACCAAACGCATTTCGCCCTGGAAGCCATGATTCTAAAAACAAAGACTTTTATGTTTTCCCGTTCTACATTACTGACAATTTTGAAGTAGTAATATTTAACAGATGGGGCGAGCCTGTTTTTGAATCAAAGGACGTGAACTTCAAATGGAATGGAGGATACAATAATAACTTGGGTCAACCATTGCCTGGCGGAACGTATGCTTATGTAATTCGCTTTGTAAGCAAATACCACCCAGATCGTGGTGTACAAGAGCAACGCGGTGGCGTAGTACTGTTGAGATAAAAGAGAATTCGAGTAGTGAAAAAGGCAGAGCTTTTAACTCTGCCTTTTTTTTGCTCCTCTAACAGCTTCTGCCGTCCAGGGATCTTCGGGCCAATGATGTTTGGAATAACGTATGCGCAATTCTTTTCTCACCTCATGATACGTTGTTTGCCAGAAACTTTTTAAGTCTTGCGTCACCTGCACAGGTTTATAACCGGGCGAGAGCAAATGCAAAACAATTCTATTTCTTCCTTCATCTACCGTTGGCGTCTCCGCCCAGCCGAAGACTTCCTGAAGTCTCACTTCCATCACGGGAGACTGACCATCGGAAAAATATTTTAATTTAATCATAGAGCCGCTCGGCACTTGAATTTTTTCAGGGGCAAGTTTATCCAAACTTCGCTGAAGCTCCCAAGGCAACAAGGCTGTAAGGATTTCAGTGGCAGGGAGTTTCCTTAGATCGCTTGCTTTATAAATTGATTGAAGGAAAGGTGAAAGCCATACCTCTGCGCTATCCAGCAAGTGTTGTTCTGTCACGTCAGGCCAGGGTTCATCCGGTCGCCAAATCTTAAGGCTTAAAACACGTGCCTGCCATTTTTCAAAATCTTCGCCCCATTCCAAAAAACGAAGACCTTTATCACGCACAGTGCGAATGATAACTTGTTGTCGAGAGCTTTCTTCAAGATTGACAAGAGAGGACTTTGTTATAATAAGTGAGCCAATTCGTTTTTGTAACTCTCCTGCAACCATCTCCCTATCGTCATCCCAATAAACTGATTTAATTTCTAGGGCATGCCTCAGCACTTCTTCTTTATCAACGGCTGCGGCTGAAAAAATTCGGCCCTCCATAGCACCGCTGTCCATCTCGGCAACTACAATCCATTCACTTGCATCGAGTGGATCATTTTTAGGTAGTCGCACAATTCTTCCATTCGCCAGTTTGTATTTATCACTTTTAACCTCGATGCGCTGACCAATTCTTTCTGGATAAGCTTCCATCAGCAGTTTACCAACAGCATAATTTGCGAATTTAGAAGTCGTATCCTTGGCATTCATAATTCTCCGCCAATGAGAAGCAGCTTTCTCAATTCGTGACAATGTGTGGGTGGATGCATTCACGCGTTCGCCAGATCTATATCTACTCAATAACAACACACGGTCATTGATATCGGCAGATCCAGATTCTGTGTCAGGATTTTTTTCCTCCAATAGTGCAGCCAAATCACAAGCCAGCGAAAGCAGATCTGATTTTTTTGCTGACAACAACATGTGAGCGATACGCGGATGCGCAGGCAGTGCAGCCATTTCTTTTCCTCGATCGGTGATCTTATTTTTATCAATCGCCTCAAGTTGCTCCAATAGTTCTTTGGCTTGAGCAACTGCTCCCTGCGGAGGGCTGGTAATCCACGTAAGTTCATTCACATCACTGACTCCCCAGTGATAAAGCTCCAGCATAAGTGGAGCCAAATCGGCTTCGACAATTTCTGGCTGACGTGAAGGAAGAAGCTGAAGTTGAGTAGCAGCAGACCAAAGTCTATAACAAACACCGGGCTTCATTCGCCCAGCACGACCGGCACGCTGATCGGCTGCATCGCGTGTCACCTGAACTGTTTCCAAGCGCGAAAGACCTG
>CAZNCO010000187.1:0-7930 GCA_964571345.1 uncultured Ohtaekwangia sp. | reverse complement strand
AGCTGGAGTTAGTGCGCACGTACTTCCCGGACGGAGTGAACGGAGACGTGTATCATGAAGGCTCGCTGGTATGCCATACCATAGAGCTGCCGTGGCGCCATAACGAACGCAATGTTTCATGCATACCGGAAGGAAGGTATGTGCTGGCGAAGCGGTACCACGAGCACTACGGGTGGCACCTGCATGTGCTCGATGTGCCGCAGCGCGACTGGATCCTCATCCACAGCGCCACCGATGCGAGGCTGCACCTGAAAGGATGCATTGCACCCGTGACGGTGCTCACCGGCCCAGGCAAAGGCAGTGCCTCGCGCATTGCCCATGAGCGGCTGCGCACGCTGGCGTATGCTGCGCTCGAAAAAGAAAAAGTGTTTTTGATTGTTAAACCTAAAATGTTGAAATCATGAATGTGATCAAACGGGCGAAAGCGCCCACACCCAAGTTTTTCAAGAAAGTTCGCACGATCGGGCTGATCCTTGCCGGAGCCGGAGGCGCACTGCTGGCGGCACCCATAGCCTTGCCGGCAGGGCTGGCCGCACTGGGCGGCTACCTGACCGTGGCCGGCACGGTGATGACGGCCGTGAGCCAGGTGACGGTGGACGACAAAGCGAAAGCCAATGACACCGGGCAGTAGCCATGGGGGCACGGTGGCGGGCACTGCCACCGGCACCTTGCTGGCTGTGGTTGCCAACATCCACACTGGAGACCTGGTGAAGACAGCGGTGCTCTCGTGTGTGGGAGCGCTGATGAGCTTCGTGGTGTCGCTGTTGCTGAAATGGGCAGCGAGGAGGATGGGAAGGAGACGGCAGGCGTGAGAAGTGCGAGGTGAAAAGTGAGAGGTGAGAATGAAAAGCCCCGACTGGCCATCGGGGTTTTTCTATTTCTTTGATGCTGCTGGCTCACGCTTGGAGGTGTGATTCCAACTCTTGATAGACGGATGAAAGGGTTAACTAGTTGAAGGATCGCTTACTGATAAACAGGGCTCTAAAATAATTTTGTGCTTTGCGGATCACTCCTTCACAAAAGGTCTGACATGATGTTGGTGGATGTAGTCTGTGATTTTATCTGTTTCACTCACATCCACAAATTCAATCAAACCCGAATTTCTAATGTGCTCCCAACTGTCATGTTGTTTTTGTTCCCTTGGGTCAGGCTCTTTTCCGATTACGTAGTACTTACCCTCTTTGTGGCTAAGTTCAAATGATTTGATCAGGCTTATAAAATGCGACAAGCTCCCTGAAATATGATCCGGGCTCTTCGTAAAATCCACCCCATGTCCTGCTACTGGCACTGCATTTTGACCAATGAAGTTCACTTTCACGCTAGGCACCAGCAAAGTCGGGATCTCTTTGGCAGTAAGTATCTGATCAACGTTTACTCTTTCTTTTATCCTTGGATATAATTCAAGTGTCAGTTGCTGGTGTAAGTTCATCACCTTCTGTGGCACCGCCTTCTTCTCTTCCTCAAAAGTGAATACAAATTTTTCAAACAAGAGCTGGTAGTTTTTTTCGTTTACGTCAAGCTCGATGGGTACAGGCTTTGAAAAGGTGAGTAGGTTGCTATTGTAGTTCGCCAAATAACTGATAAACTCCTCGTTCTTTAATTTCCCGAGCAAAACATCTTGCCCTCGGTTGATTGTTTCGGCCAGGCCGAATAAATAAGAACGTAGCAGATTGTGGGAACCTGCAGGTATCAGTTTTTTAACAAAGTCAAGTTTTCTGTTCGAAAAACGGAAATAAGATCCCTCCTCTCCAGCAAAAAGGAGCCCAATATTAAGTTGTTCCTGTCCGGCAGGCCGGATTGGCACTTGTAATATGGAATAAAACGATCTCATGATAATAAAAATCTGGTGGTGTAATTTCTAAAAGTCTCTTCACATTCGCTAATCCAACTTTCATGGAATAACGATGATTCTAACAGGGCTATTTTATCTGCTTTCGCGATTCCCCATTGCTCAGGCACGGCATTTACAGCGTTTTCAAGGTTTTTTTGACATTCAGAAACCCAAAGGTAGTAATTACTGATGATTGCGTCAATTTGAGACGCCAGCCCCTTGGTATTCTGAAAAATCAATTTCATCAAGTCGGTATTAATCAGCGTCTCGTCTTCAGTGAGTGCAACCAGCGGTCGGCCAAGTGCCACGCTGCCAGAGTTAAAACATTTTTCGTGATCGATGGGCACAAAATGATAGTCAGGATCAGTGTTGAGCAAAAGGTTATAGTTATTGTGATTCCTGTCTTCATTAGCCATCCACAAATCGAATAACGCGATGGCAAGTAAGTCCACTTTTCTGTCTATCCTTTTTATAATCCTGGTATCACCTTTTAATACAGCGATAGAAGGGTCGATTTCCTTTCCGTAGTCATTATGCTTAGACCCGAAGCAAGGAACAGTAAAGAAGCGAGGTTGTATAGTGGTGCTGATGAATTGTGAGGGCAAGTGCTCGGTGTTGATAACTACAATTCTAAATTCAGGAACCTTAAGGCCCCAGATTCTAAGAAATTCTGCGGCTATAAATTCATTAAACAACCCCGATGCCGGATTATTCCGTGCATACTTACAAACATATTCATTTACATCACTGCAAAGTACTTTCACCGGATTACTTCCAGCTGTTTGGAAGACTTTGCTTATGGGGGATATGCTGGTTAATGAAGTCAACGTATAATAAATGTATCATATTTTTGAATTTTATTAAACCGGCCAGCTACATCAGCATAGCTATCTTTAAGCTTGTGTCATTAGGTTAAAAAAGCCCCGGCTGGCCATCGGGGTTTTTCTATTTTTTTAATGTTGCTGCCTCATGCGGGGCGGTGTGCTTCTAACTCGTGATAGACGGCTTCGGCAATTTGTTCTAAGGAGTTCCGGTTGGCTTCCACGTGTGCGCTGTGTTTCTCGAAGACTTCATAATAGAAATCGAGCACTGCGTTGGCTTCGGCATCCAACTCGAAGTGAGCCAGTATGAGCGCGGAAAGATCTGTTTGGTAGAAGGCATCATCCAGCCCTACACTGCGCAGGGTGTTGAAGAACTTGCGACTTTTAAGTTCTTCCTGGATTAAGTGGACAACAGTATGTTCTGAGTTGATCGAGGCACTTTTCATAGCAGGCAATAATTTATATACTAATGTAAATATATATCTTCTTAGATATACAATTATAATGAATATATTTTTAACATTAGTATGTCATAGATTTGGAGCATGGCAAAGAGGCTCCATCGCATCAATGAAGTGCTGAAAGAAAAAGGAAGATCAGCTTATTGGCTGGCTAAAGAGACCGATATTACCTACAACTCGATACACGGTTACATCAACAACCGGATCGAACCTTCCTTAACTAACCTATTTAGAATTGCCTCGGCTTTACAGGTTAACCCTAAAGAGCTGATAAATGGCTAAAAGGTTTAAATAACGGTTTTTCGAACTGGTGACTCTTAATGAGCTCTCTCCATTCACTCCCCGCTTAGTTTTTCTTTAGCTCACCCCAGTCATTTTCAAGTTTGAGGTGTTGTCAAAAATTGATATTTTTAATTAGACCAAGGTCAAAAAAAGGAAATAAAAAAAGCGACCCCAATATTATTGAGGCGGCCTTAAATGTTTTCACAGAAAATAACAAAAAAAGTCCCACAGAAGTATGCGGGACTTAAGAGCAAATCGCTCTTCGGCTTATAGCCTTGTTGTGATTTGCGAAATAAATGTAACGATAATATTTAAAAGTAAAATAGTATGACAAAAATCTTAGGGCTTGATTTGGGAACAAACTCAATTGGATGGTCAATCAGAGAAACAGAGAAGCATGAGAGAGAAACTTATAGTAAACAATTTTCAAAAGGAATCTCCGATTTCAACAACGAAATTATTGACTATGGCGTAGTGGTTTTCAAAAAAGGTGTTGGTGATGGTAAGTCGGGTGAATTTTCACTAGCAGCTGAGAGAAGAAAGAATAGAAGCAAGCGCAGATTATACAACGCAAAAAGATATAGGAAATGGGAATTACTTAAGGTGTTAATAGAACACGAAATGTGCCCTTTAAAACTTGATGAACTCAGACTTTGGAGCATCGGAAACTGGAAGGAAATAGAAGGCAAGAAAAAGAACTTAGGAAGAATTTACCCTTTAGCCAATGAAAAATTTCAAAAATGGCTGGCTTTAGATCCATCTTACTTCGGAAGCAAAGGGTCATCAGAAAGTGGAAAGCTTATTAGAAAAAATCCATACGACTTGCGTTTTGAACTCATTCAGCAAGAAGAGAAAGATCAACTTAAGAAACTTAAAATTGGGCGTGCTCTATATCATCTCGTTCAGCGTAGGGGCTTTAAGTCTAGTAGAAAAAGTGGAAAATCCGCCTACGCTGAAAATACGGAGCTAGAAAAAGTAAAATCAGAAAACGCCAACTATCATATTGCAACGCTTGCTAAGGAGAAACTTGAAAAAGGAGAACGCTTCAGAGCGAGCGGTGTCATTCAGCGTAGATATTTTGAGGATGAGTTTTTTGCTATTTGCCAAAAACAAAGTCTTGGGCAAGTAATAACAAAAAAACTTTATGATGCAATCTACTTCGTACGCCCCCTGAGGACTCAAAAAGGGTTAGTCGGTAATTGCACTCTTGAAAGAGGCAAATCAAGAATTCCAGTCAGCCATCCAAAATATGAGGAGTTCCGTGCATTACAATTCATCAACAACATAAAATGGCGTGAGGAGGGTGAAAAGTCCTTTGAAGCAATTCCTTTACATCTGAAAAAGAAAATCTTTGAGGATATCTTTTTTAGAAAAATAGAAAGAGGCGCAAACAAAGGAAAAGTAAACACTGAAAATTATTTTAAGTTCGAAGAGATCATAACCAAGTACTCTGAGAACGGTAAGTATGAATTCAACTATAGAAATAAACCAAATGTGTCCACGTGTCCAACGATCGCGGCTTTAATGAATGTGTTTGATAACGATTGGAAAAATCGATTTATTGAAGATGAATACAACTACGGCATTAATTGGGAAGGCTTTAAAATAGAATACTCTCTTAAGTACGGAAAATTAAAAAGAAAGGGAAAACTGTATGCCCCCAAAAAAGCAGGCGATAAAAGAATTCTTAATGTGGATCAAGTTTGGCACTTATTGTTTGACTACATCCAGACTAAAGACAAACAAACTGAATTAGAAAAGTTTGCTAAAGACGTACTCGGCTGCGATAGCGACAAGGCAAAAGCTTTTGCGAATATTGACATTCCGCAAGGCTACGGCTCATTGAGTTACAGTGCTATTTCTAAAATACTTCCGTTTCTTCAACAAGGTTTTATTTATTCGGAGGCAGTTTCATTTGCCAATCTGAAAAAAGTTTTAGGGTATAAATTTGAAGCATGTAAAGAAGAAGCAAAAAAAATTGTGGCAACTACAATTGCAAAAACAGATGAACTCAAGGAAAATCTAAACATCGTTAACGGGTTAATCCAGCAATACTTTGCTGAAGCCCATTCTTCGCGAGCCAAAGGAGTTGATGGCCACATCAAAGAAATGGCAGCACAAGATGTTATTGATCAACTGAAAAAATACTTTGGTGAAACAGATTGGAACAGTAAGTCAGAAACAGAAAGAAAAAAGCTGGAAGAAGAAGTTCTAAAACTGTATTTGAGGTTTTTGGATGGGAAACAGGAGAAAAACGAAAAAGCCTCAGCTAGATTTGAAAAAAATCCTGAAATCGACTATTATAAACTACCGCGTCTGGATGAAGCTATTAAGCAAAACTTAAAAAAAGCATTTGATTTGGATGATGAATCTTTAAATCATCTCTACCACCCTTCGGATATAGAAATGTATCGGAAATCAAAGAGCGAATTCAAAACCAGGATTAATGGAATAGAAACCTCGGTCAAACTCTTAGAAAGTCCACAACCACCATCGAAAGGGTGGAAAAATCCAATGGCCATGCGCACACTTCACGAGTTGCGACATCTTCTCAATTACCTACTTAAGATTGGAAAGATTGACCAAGAAACGAAAATCGTTGTGGAGATGGCGAGGGAATTGAATGATGCAAATAAGCGCTGGGCAATACAAACCTATCAAAGATATCGCGAAGAAGAAAACAAGGAATTTGCAAAAGCTATTGTTGGTACAGCTAAACAAAAATATTCAAACCTTGATGAAAAAAACATTGAAAACATCAACAAGGTGCGGCTTTGGTGGGATCAAGTTGAAAACAACGAAGAAGTATATAAACAGATCAGAGCTTTAAAAGAGGATGTTGAAAAATACCGCCTATGGAAAGAGCAAGAATGTATGTGCATGTATACAGGGAAAGCAATAAGTCTCACTGATTTGTTCGATGGGACACAAGTACATTTTGAACACACATTACCAATTAGTGATTCATTTGACAATTCTCTCTCTAATCTTACAGTTTGTATTGCTCATTATAATACTCATATCAAAAAAGACCGAATACCCACACAATTGGATAATTATTCTAAAGAACTAAATGGGTACTCGGCCATTGAACCAGGATTAAAAACGTGGAAAGAAAAAGTCGAACGTTTGAAAAATCTCATTGATGAAAATAAAGTACGAACCAAAAGAATTCAAGACCCTGAAACTAAAAAGAACCTCGTTCAAAAGAGGCATTTATTACAATTTGAATATGATTATTGGAAAAAGAAGCTTGAAACTTTTATTATCAGCGAAATTCCAACCAAATGGAAAAACAGTCAATTAGTGGACACCCAAATTATCTCGAAATATGCAAGACTCTATTTGAAATCAGTCTTTGAAAAAGTGGACATTGTTAAGGCAAGGCAAAATTTCGGTGAAAGCGAAGATGGGATGGTTAATCTTTTTAAGAAGATTTACCAAATCAAAGGCAACGAACAAAAAGATAGAAGTAGACATAGTCATCACGCAACTGATGCTGCTGTGTTAACACTGATTCCCAATTCCGCAAAACGAGAAGTTATTTTAAAAGAATATTATGAAGCGGTGGAACATAAACGTAAATATCACAACAGTCCTTACTCAACATTTAATACATCTCACATCTTAGAAATTGAAGACAACATACTCATTAATCACGTCACGCGTGACAAAACACTGACTAACACCTTTAAGTATATTAGGAAGCGCGGTAACAAGACAAAGTGGATTGCCAAAGGTGATAGCATTAGGGGGCAATTAAATATGGAAAGTTATTTTGGAGCGATTAAGCCAAATGATCGAAATGAGAATGGCTCTCCAATAAAAGTAAACGGGGAATTTGTGACTCTGAAGGATGCAAATGGAAAGGATGCAATATGGCTAGTACACAGCAAAGAAATTGATAAAGTAAACATCAATGACATAATTGACATTCCCCTTAGAAAACATATTGAAAAACAATTAAGCACAGGGGTTAACATCAACAGCCTAACCGATTTTAATAACAGAAAAATCAGACACGTGAGGTATAGAGTTAAGACTTTAACAAACGACAAAGCCTTACATTTCAAACAACATACCTACATGTCTAGGTCTCTGCATAAGCAAGAATATATCGCAAGTAATCCACCAGGCAGCAATTATGTCAATATATTATACGAGGGGAGAGATGCTGATAATAATTTTGTGAGAGCATACCGGATTATAAGTCTTTTTGAATTTTCAGAAATAAAAAACTTTAGTATCAAACTCTCTCAGGAAAAGGATTATATCTCAATAACAAAAGGAAAAGGAAAGAAAGCTAAGGAGATATTCATTAAAAAAATATTTAAAGTAGGAGACTATGTTTTAATGTGGGATAAAACGCCCGATGAATTAGACGCTTTGTCAACAAAGAGCAAAAAGAAAAGACTTTACAAAGTATATAAGTTCAACAATGCCGGATCAGACTACATGTTTCTTCAGCACCACATTGAAGGACGTCCTGACAAAGAGCTGGATGATGGGGAAACATTATTTAACCCTAATAAATA
>CAZNCO010000186.1:0-7938 GCA_964571345.1 uncultured Ohtaekwangia sp. | reverse complement strand
GTATGATGAAGCCACTCTAAAAAACAGCATGTCTGGCCAAACTGGGATTGATCATACCAATGTGCTTCGCACTATCGAGGAAATGTATGGTCTGTCTCATTCAGCACCAGCTGGAACCCTAAACACCGGAACTGCAAATGTTGATCCTATTACAGATTGTTGGAACACTGTTTTGCCCGTTCAACTTTTGAACTTCCAGGCCTCTATTGAAGGTGGTGGAGTAAAATTAAGTTGGTCAACTGCATCTGAAATAAACAATGATTTTTTTACGATTGAGAATTCAACAGATGGCAAGATTTTTAATGAAGTGGCTACTGTGAAAGGTGCCGGAACCACCCACGAAAAAATGAACTATGAATATTGGCACAGAAGCCCAGTAATTGGGCGTTCATACTATCGCCTTAAGCAAACTGATTTTGACGGGAGGACCACTCGCTCCGAAGTTGTTCCAGTTCTTTTTCAAGAACCTAATGCTCCTTCGGTGTTAGCTTATCCGAATCCATCGGATGGACATATGGTAAATTTGAAACTCGAAAATTTTCAAGATCAAGAACTAAGAATTTCTATTTGTGATCTGCTGGGGCAAACGGTTGAATCACGTATAATTTTAACTGCGGATGTGACGGACCTGGCCATGCAGCTAATGTTGGCTCGCCCATTATCTTCAGGTGTCTATCATTTGATCGTGGCTGGAGAAAGAGCCAACACCTTTCAAAAATTGATTGTGAAATAAGGTAGGAATCTATTATTCACAGGAACTGGAATATTTTAAATATCCACGACTGTATTATTGATTTTTATATAGCTTTATGTATAGTTGTCAATCGTTTGGTATGTTAATCTATGTTCGTAAAAAATGAGAATTTTATTTTTCACCGAAAACCTTCGGGCGGGAGGAAAAGAAAGAAGGATAATTGAATTATTAAAAAGTCTAAAATCTCAGGGCAATGTTGAAGTGGAGTTGGTTCTTGCTAAGAATATCATACATTATGATGAGATTCATAAACTCAACATTCCTGTTCACATCATTGAACGAAAGCTGATAAAAAAAGATCCTTCTCTTTTTTTTCGTTTTTTTTGGATTGCGAAGAAATTCCGGCCCGATATCATTCACGTTTGGGGGCATATGGTTGCCGTATACGCGGTACCTACAAAAATACTTTTGAATGTTCCGTTGATAAACAATGAAATCGCTGATGCTACCCAAAATGCCAAATTGCTCGGCAAGCGAATCGTCTTTAAAAAATCAGATCGGATCATCGCCAATACCTATGCCGGGCTAAAGGCCTATGACGCACCGATGGAGAAAAGCACCGTTATTTATAATGGGTTTAGCTTCGATCGGACTAAAAATATCGAAGATGCCACGGCAGTAAGACAAAAGTTTGGAATAGTAACGACATACGTCATTGGTATGGTGGCCTCTTTTTTGGAATATAAGGACTACGATACATACATCAATGCCGCGTTGGATTTATTGAAATCGCGCATTGACATGACATTTTTATGCATTGGCGATGGCGATGACAGTGTGTATCGACAAAAAGTAATACGTGAAAACAAAGAAAAAAATATTCTTTTTCTTGGAAGACAAAGTAAAGTTGAGTCGATTATGAATATCTGTGATATAGGCGTTCTTACCACTAATATCGCGCATCATGGAGAAGGTATCTCCAATGCGCTGCTTGAATTCATGGCCGTGAGAAAACCTGTGATCACAACCAATTTTGGTGGGTCAGTTGAGCTTGTTGAAAATGGAAAGACGGGATATTTAATTGACGCATTTAGCCCACAGCAGTTGTCGGAACGAATAAGCTATTTGCTTGAAAACAACCAGGAACGAGAACGGATTGGTGAAAATGCTTTTCAGTTGGTAAGAAATGAATTTAGTATGGACGCGATGCTGAAATCATTTCTGCAGGAATATATCAACATTTTAAAGCCATCGGCTGAGAAGTGACAATGAACGAAAAAATAAAAGTGCTGATGGTGGGGTTGCTTCCACCCGATATTGAGAAAGTGGATGGAGGTGTGGTGGCCGTGATGCTAAATTTGCTATCCAGTTTTAGCCGAATGAAAAACATTGAGGTCACAATGGTTTCATTCAATCAGGAAATCAATGGGCAAAAATCCATTGACTATTCATCGAATGTTGGTATTCATTATATTCCTTATCGAGTAAAGTTTAAGATCATCGATTATTTTGTTAATCGGAACATGATGAATGAAATAGTCAAGAAAGTAAAACCAGACATATTACACATTCAGGAAGTTACTCCGCATATCCTCCGGTTTCTTCATTTGCCTAAAGAATTTATCGTTGCTACACAGCATGGCATTATGAGTGAAGAAATTAAGTATGCCATCGGCCTCAAAGATAAACTACAGTGTTTATTCAAAGGTTATGTAGAACGTCTGGTGTTTCCCTATTTCAAAAACATCATTTTCATTTCGGATTACAATAAGCGATTGTTTACAGGAAAGAATTTCTTTGATCAGAAAATATACAATCCAGTTAATCCGATCTTCTTTGAGAAACCTGCGGGCGCAGGAAAGATGAATTCAATTATTTATGTTGGGAGGCTTAATAAGAACAAAAACTTGAGTCTTGTCTTAAATGCGTTGGGCGTCTTGAAAAAGCAAAATATCATTTTTGAGTTGCATGTGGTGGGTGGCTATAAAGATGATTATTACGAAACGGTTGTCACGTCACTGATGGCGGAACATGACCTGGCTAATCAGGTAAAGTTCTATGGATGGCAAACGCAAGAACAAATCCTGGAGATTTATGAAAAAGGAAGAATTTTTATTTTGCCGTCTCAGCAGGAAACTATGCCCGTGGCAATTGCCGAAGCAATGGCGCAAGGCAAAGTAATTGTCGCATCTAATGTTGGTGCGATAGCTGAAATGTTTACGGATAAGTTAGCAGGGTTTCTCTTTGAGCGAAATAATCTTGAGCAACTTATTGAAACGCTTAAACATCTTTATAATAATATTGATGTGATTGAAAAAGTATCTGCGAAGGCCGTGAGTGAAGCAAGAGAAAAATTCCATCCTGATTCAATTGCTGCACAGACTTTCGAATTTTATCAAAAGGTTTTGGCGCGCGATGGGAACACCCGGGAGAACTTTAAATCTTTTTAAGAGATGGATAAGCACTACCTCGAACTGGCTGCAAAGATTTTATCTCCGATTTTATACCATAGTCGGATGCATCTTTTGACGCGACCGGTTTATTCGGGCTTAGGGCATATCCTCATGTTTCATCGCGTTGTGCCCGAGACAAGTCAACTTAGAATTCATAATCACAAAAGCTTGGAGGTGTCGCCTAACTATCTTGAAAATCTGATTCAATACTTTAAAAGATTACACTACGATTTTATTTCACTGGATGAGCTAAAGACGGTGAAAGATGGGCCGCGCGCTCGGAAGTTCGTTGTATTTACATTTGATGATGGATATGTAGATAATTACACACATGCGTATCCGATCTTTAAAAAGCATAATGTGCCTTTCACGATCTATGTGGCCACCAACATGCCCGATGGTAATGCAGTGCTTTGGTGGTATTTGCTGGAGGATTTGATTGTGAGGAATTCCAAAGTTGAGTTGACAACCACGGAAGGCAAGAAACTTGAATTTGTAGCCCACACGCGCAACGAAAAGGAAAAAACATTCAATCAAATTCGTTCCTACTTGGCGATGGCTGACGAAAGCACGTTGCGGGTTTTGATGCAGAGTCTCTTTAAAGATCAACCGCACACATGGCAAACAAAAGCGAATGAGTTGGCACTAAGCTGGGATCAGATTATTGAATTAAGCAGCGATCCTCTTGTCACAATCGGGTCGCATACCGTTAACCATTTTCCTTTGAGCTCCCTTAGTCATGATAAATCAACTTTTGAAATTTATGAATCTAAGAGAATCATTGAGTCACATATCAAAAAAGAGGTAAAACATTTTTGTTATCCATTGGGATCGTATGGTGACAAGGAAATGGAAATTATGAAAAGCAGTAGCTATGATACTGCTACCACGATAAAAATGGCCAATATTTTTGAGGAGAACGTTGATTATCCTTTCTCGCTTCCGCGCATTATGATCAACTCACTTTCTAATGATCAAATACTGCAACTTCAATTCAGTGGTTTGCTGCCGATGCTTCGCAATAAATTTAAAAGGGTAATAAAATAGAATGACATATGCTGAGTCAGTTGATTTAAAATGAAAAAGCGAATCGCATTCTTTGGAATAAAAACGTTCCCGTCACGTGGAGGTACTGACCGCGTGGCAGAGAATATTATATTCAATTTAAAAGAAGAGTTCGAGATAACCGTGTTCTGCTTTAAAGATCCGGCAGCACAAACACATATGCCAGGGGTACGTGTAGTTGAGTTTAAGCAATGGCTTCCGGGGGCACCTGGTTCTTTTATTTATTTTTTCTTATCTGCGATTTATCTTTTCTTCTCTAAAATTGACCTGGTACATATCCATAAAACGGAGAGCACTTTCTTTGCACCATTTCTAAGGTTGAGATTTAAAATTGTTTCCACTTCGCACGAGGCTCAGTATCGTTCAGATAAATGGAATCGTTTTGCAAAACTCTTTTTTCATTTTGTGGAATGGGTGTATATCAAATCGTCAGATGCTTGTACATGCATCTCCAAACCGCTGTCCGAATATTATGAGAAGAAGTATGGCAGGAAGGTTATGTTCATCGCAAATGGCATCAACCTGGTAAAACCCGAAACGTTTGATTTTGAGAAAGCGAAGACATTCTTGCCTTCAAAAGCATCGCTTGACAAACCTTATGTTTTGTTCGCTGCCCGCAGGTTGATGGGAATCAAAGGCTGTCATTATATGTTGGAGGCGCTGCGAAAAGTAAATTATAAAGGGCAAGTTTTTATAACTGGAGATTTGCACACCTCAGCTGATTATTTGAAAAGCCTGAAAGATTTATCCGTTGGTCTGGATGTTCACTTTCTTGGTTTGGTTGGCCCGCTAAATGCCTTAATGGCCCTCATCGATCGGGCTGAGCTTTTCATTTTTCCTTCAGAAACCGAGGGCATGTCAATCATGCTTTTGGAAGTGGCATCAGTAGGAAGCCCAATCATTGCCAGCGACATTCCTGAAAATTTACAGGTTTTCAGCTCGCAGGAAGTGCTTTATTTTAGGTCTAAAGATTCAAATGATCTGGCGGCTAAAATCGAGTTTGCATTGGCGCATCCTGATGAAATGAGAGCGCTGGCAAATAATTGTCAGAAAAAGGTTTATTCTGATTATTTATGGTTGAATATTGCAGGTACATATAAACAATTGTATTTGAGTTTATTAAATACCTAACGAAGTCTAACGGTAGGTAGTGGTTTTATAAAGTTGGCTTAATGATTTTAAGAAGTAGAACATTAATACTGTTAATACTATTAACGGATTTAGTATTACTTGCGGTGGCGTATGGCATTGTTGGCGATTTGCATTATGGTATCCGGCCTGCCTTTTCCAATTTATTTCTACTGCTGCAACTTAGTTGGATAGCCACGTATCTTATTTTTCTCAACCTCGGTTTTTTTGATGTCAAAGATATCTTCACGCGGACCACACGGTTGCTTAAAAAGTTTTTCATTTTTATTTCGATAGTTTCTATTTCTATTATTCTTTTTGACATGGACGATGCATCCCGCACCATGTTTCTTGGGACAAGCCTTTGCTTTATTGCCCTTAAGTTTCCTACCACCTATTTGTACACGTATTTAATCTCTATTCGTAAATATGGACCTTACTACAACAAAATATTGGTAATCGGTGCAGGTAAGATAGGAGAGGCCATTCAGCTTTATTACAAAATGAATCCGGAATCGGGAAAGATGATCGGATTTCTTGATGACAACAAGGGCTCAAACGAGAGATATAAAGTATTGGGCAAGGTTTCAGATTTTCAAAAGGTGTTTAATGAACATCGTTTTAACGAAGTAATTATCACCATCAATCTATCTAAAGAAAAGGAGATCAAGAGCCTGGTAAACCTTTCTGAATACAACGGGGTAAGGCCTTCAATAGTGGCCAACTATTATTCTTTGTTCAATCGAAATTTTGAGTTGAAGAACTTTGAGGGTATCCCCATCGTAAGTATTCGCGAAGTGCCTCTTGATCCTTATACGGCAAGATTCTGGAAGCGAGTTTTTGATTTGGTGTTTTCGATTTTTGCACTTGTAATGCTGTTCCCTGCGTTTTTAGGAATAGCCATTGCCATTAAGCTTGAAAGCAGGGGCCCTGTTTTTTACCGGCCGATCAGAGTAGGGAAGCATGGTGCAGAAATTTCAGTGTTCAAGTTTCGGTCCATGCGGGTTAGCACCAATGCCGAAGACCAGTTCCGATCCACGAAAGTAGGAGATGAGCGAATTACGCGCGTAGGCAGATTTATTCGCAAATACAGTCTTGATGAACTTCCTCAATTTATCAATGTACTAATTGGTGATATGTCTGTAGTGGGTCCGCGGCCTCACCGTATCGATTTGAATAAAAGATTCCAGCAAACGGTGCAGAGCTATTTGGTTCGTCAGTACATCAAGCCAGGGATCACAGGGTGGGCGCAAGTCAATGGATGGCGTGGCCCAACCGAGACCAAGAACCAATATATTGCCCGAACGCTTCACGATTTGTGGTACATCGAGCATTGGAATTTTGCGTTGGATTTATATATCATTTTTCTTACCGTTTTTGGAAGTAAAACACGAAAGAATGCATTTTGACAAGCGGGGCGTGACTGACTGTCATTTCAATTGGCAACGAGAAATCGTACTTTCGCATGTAATATTGCAGGGCTGTAACATTTTCTAAAATCGACCATGAACTATCCCACTTTAAATGGCTGCAAGAACCTGACCTCCAGTCTCGCTACAGTTGTATCGTTGCTGCTACTTCTCGCATCTTGCAGGTCTAGCAAGGATCTTACTTTGATTGATGATGCCAGCACAGGTAACCTAGTAGCGCGCGCTTTGCCTAACGCGATTTATAAGATTAAGGTTAACGACAACTTATTTGTGAGCATCATTTCGCGCGATCCGGAAATGAATAAGATCTACAATCCAGCTACAGCGGGAAACGTTTCTTCCAGTGGAACAACGCCCACCATCTGGAGCACTTTGCCAGGGCAGTTTGTTTACGGATACTTAGTGGATACAGAAGGATTCATTGATTTGCCCAGCCTTGGAAAAGTAAAAGTGCTCGGGATGAGTATTGAAGAATGCCAAAACGAAATTCATGCCCTGGCGAATCAATACTTGAAAGATGTTTCAACAAAGGTTCGCTTGTTAAACTACAAGGTAACGGTGATCGGAGAGGTATCAAATCCGGGTGTATACTATAACTACAATCCTGAGTTCACCATATTCGATGCGATCAGTATGGCAAACGGCACTAAAAATACAGCTGTGCTTAGCAACGTCTTGGTTTTACGCCAAATCGGAGATCAGACCAGAACCTACAAGCTCAATCTAAAGAGTATCTCATCCATCAACTCAGAAGGGTTTAACCTTTTGCCAAACGATGTAGTGATCATTCAGCCCGGAAAAAATAAAAATCTAGAACTTCAAACCCCTATTTTTTCGCTTGTATTCTCTTCGCTTGCAATCATAACTTCCATTTTGCTTATCTTAACCTATAATAAAAAATTATAATCAGGACTGTGGATCCAGCTAACCTCAAAGGACGTTTTGTACATCAATCTTCGGCAGAGCCAGAAGGTATTTCGCTTGAATTTATAAAGACAGTTTTAATTAAAAACTGGTATTGGTTTGCCATTTTTAGTTTTGTAGGGTTAGCAGGTGGTTATGTGTATAACAAAATGGCTCTTCCATATTATCGAATTTCTACCACGCTATTGGTGCATGATGAGACGAAAAATAATGATTTGAATAACATCTACCGTCAGTTGAGTAC
>CAZNCO010000185.1:0-7958 GCA_964571345.1 uncultured Ohtaekwangia sp. | reverse complement strand
ATTTTAACGATTAAACTCTATTTATAATCGCTACTATTTTTAGGGGAGCTTTCAATCGCCTGACTCAAGTCTGTCCTTGATATGAATTGCTTCCTTTCTTTTGTTGTGAGTTGCGAGTTTATTCTCTAATTCTGGAGTAATTAAAATGTTTCTTTTCTTAGGTCGTACAATCTTTTTGCTGATGGTCAAATAGTCCAGCAACATTTCATCAATTCTTTGCCGTATAGGTATTCTAAGACCTAAGTATGAAAATGCATTGTGCATTTCATTTTTTAAGTCTGTTTCAAAATCAATTCTATTTGTCACTAAATAATTTTGAGGCTACTTCCCGAACCACAAATCCACCGCTTTCTATTTTTCCAAATATGAATTGAGGCGAATGTACTATTGTTTTACCTAATATTCCGTATGATAAATTTTTGCCACCTCTTGGTCTGATAAGTATTTTTCAAGTAAAATGTTTAATAGGTCATTTCTGAAGAGTGGATTGTATCCTAGTTCGATTAGACTACTGTTCAATATTTGATCTTGAAATGTGTTAGCAATTACTCTCTTTCTGAATCGGTTTCTATTTTTAGTCTCAATAAGCTTTCTTAAAAAGATTTTAAAATCAGAGAGATCCATTTTCTTGGGGTCTTTCAATTTCTCGAATTCCTTAATCTGATCAGCATGATAAAATACATTTCCAAATAACTGTGTTGTGTCTTTGGTGGAAAGTTCGATCAGTTCGTTTATTGTGGCGGTAGCGTTTCTTACCCCATTCCCGGCAAGTTCAATTGAGTGATTATTTTTAATGTTTGTAAATGTCATTGCTATGTATCGCTCATAATCGCTGGTTTCCTTGCTGGCTATGATAATTATCTTCTTGGTTCTTGCACTATAGATTCCAAAATGTTTGTTTTCGCTTCGTTCAAATCCTTTGGTTGCATTTCTCGATCTAAGCATTTGAAACTTAATTGAATCATTGGATATAGTCACTTCAGCAAGCGACTTGTTTCCAATGCCATACCATTTCCCAAGAATGCTTTGTGACTTTATTGTTGAAAATGAAACCAACAATATGGTGAGTAAAAGTAGGGAAGCTTTCAACTTATTTAGATTTATTTCCCCAACCACAAATCCACTGGCTTCTTCACGTTCGCTTTGAAAGGGAATTCAATTTTCTTGCCTTGGCCTGCGGAAGCATAGGCTGCATAAATTACTTCCAGCACTTTGCGGCCGAGTTCGCCTGTTACCAAAGGTTTTTGGCCGGTGCGCACACAGTCGATGAAATGTTTTAGTTCGTGCGGGTAGCCTTGATTAAATGCTTCTTCAAAAATAGGGAAGCTCCAGCCTGCGGTGGTGTCGGCTTTTTCCATCGCGTAGCCATAGCCGTTTTTACTATAGGCAATGGCTGCGTTGCCGCGGAATAAATCGGCTTGCACCAACCCGCCTTTGCCATATACTTCGCAGTGGTCGTCCATGCCGCCATGTTGCGCCCAACTGTTTTCCGCCACGCCCGTCACACCGTTTTCAAATTCAACAATCACAATCGAGTTGTCTTCGCCTTTCGTTCGGTTGCCATGCAGCACCGTGCCCATGTGCGCCAACACGCTTTTTACTTTCGCGTTGTCGAGTATCCAGAAAAACCAACCGAAGGCGTGGCAGCCCATGTCCATCAAAACGCCACCGCCTGCGAGGTTCACATCATAAAACCAATCCGTGTGCGGACCGGAATGCTTCTCAGCTTGCTTCAACATGTACAGTTCACCCACCGCGCCTTCCTTCACCAAACTTCGAACACGCTCGTACTTGGGCGCGAAGCAAAGTTCTTCGGCATACATCAGGTTCACGCCATTCTTTTCGCAGGTGGCGATCATCTCGTCCGCTTCTTCAAGCGTCACCGACAAAGGCTTTTCAATGATGATATGTTTCTTCGCATTCGCTGCTTTGATGGCAGTCTGTGCATGCAGATAATTAGGCAAACAAATGTCCACCACTTCGCAGCCGCTCTTCGCGATGATCTCATCAACTGAATCGTACCATGTGGCGATGTGATGCTTCTGCGCGAAAGCTTTAGCCTTGTTGATATCGCGTGCATATACAGCCACGACTTCTGCATCGGGCACAAAACGTTGGTAACTTTCAATGTGGATGTCGGCAATGAAACCAGAACCGAGAAGAGCAACTTTGGTACGAGTCATAATAAAAGTGTTTGAACAAACTTAATGATAATTGGAGGGTGGGCAAAGTGGAATTTGATGGTGGATGCTTGATATTGACTTGATACTTGCTTCTTGAAAACTCCCTTTCCGGTATTCGAGTATCCAGCATTATAGGGTCTAGCCACTTCCTTTCAACTTCCTTTCGTGAAGGTGACCTGTAGCTGGCCGTAACACACCCTTTTGAACCATGAATAAGTCAGTTTCCAGGTGTTTTCTCGGTTTCTACACGAATGACGGACGAAAGCTATAATGACTATCTGAATCACTTCGAATAACAGAATTAATCGAAGCAATGCAAGGGTTGATCGATGCGGCATTAGATGTTGGTTCATCGTTGGTTCATCGTTGGTTCGATGGTGGTTCATGGTTGGTTCATGTGGCTATGGAGTGGCTTCGGATATTCATTCAATGTTCTTTTATTGTTCTTCGATTATCATCGATCAATCTGTTTATTTGCTTCATTGCGGAGGCGGATGCCTGCGGAGCGTTGCCAATAGTTCAGACTTCTGCTTGGCTAAAAAACGGTTTTTATCGAACGGTAATCGAAGTCACACCAACGCTGCACAAATGCCACACCGAAGACAGTCGCATGCCCCTCCGACCATTATTATCGAAGCAAAAAAATTGTGTTCGGTGATTAGGAGGTGAGTTGAGGAAAGAACTAAATTAACAAAAATAAAATGATCATGAGATTCCTCGTTACGTTACTGCTTGCATTTGCCATTGTTCGATCTTATGCGCAAGTGCCGATTGATTCAAAGAACCGTGAAATCGTTTTTCAATCGGTGAATGTGATTCCCATGGATATCGAGCAGGTGTTTGAGAACTATGATGTAGTAGTTACAGACGGTATAATCGCTGATATTGGCCCGACCCGTAAAGTGAAGTATTCAAAAAATGCAGTGATCATTCCCGCCAAGGGCAAATATCTGATCCCCGGTTTGGTAGACATGCACGCCCATATTCCGCAAACAGATGATCTGGCACCGAGGGAAGAGGTGCTTACACTCTTTGCTACTAACGGTGTAACCACGATACGTGGAATGCTCGGACACATTAAGCACCTGGAGCTCAAGGCAAAAATTGAAACAGGCGAGATATTAGGACCCACCTTTTTTACTTCAGGACCATCCTTCAATGGCAAAACCGCAACTACACCGGAGGTAACTGCCGAGATGGTGCGCGAACAATTTTCGATGGGATATGACTTTCTGAAAATTCACCCCGGTGTGTCACGTGCCAGCTTTGATGCTCTTGTGAAAGCTGCGAAGAAAGAAAAAATACTTTATGCTGGTCACGTGCCCGCAGACGTTGGTATTTGGGTAGCTATTGATTCCGATTACCACAGTATTGATCACCTCGATGGAATGATTGAAGGGCTGATTCCAAACGTACGAAAACTGCCCGAAGATCAAGTAGGTCTGTTTGGGGTATATGGTGCCGACAAAGTAAACCTTGCGCAGCTTCCTAAAATGCTCACGGCACTAAAGGATCACAATGTATGGCTCGTGCCTACCGAAGCACTTGCCGAGCGCTGGCTTGCACAGGACAAGACTTCGAAAGAACTGGCAGAAGCACCCGAGATGAAATACATCGATGCAGTCACTACGCAAAACTGGATTAATGCGCATGAGGAGATTTTAAAGAAGAGCACGGCAGAAGGATACAAAAAGTTTTTAGACTTGCGCAAAAAGCTTATTCACGATGCGCACAAGGCTGGTGTGCGCATTGCGCTGGGATCAGATGCGCCTCAGATTTTTAACGTTCCCGGATTTTCCGTTCATCACGAACTGCAATATTATGTGAATGCTGGACTTACTCCATTTGAAGCTTTGCAGACAGCAACGATCAATGGTGCTGCATTTTTTGATCGGCCCACGTGTGGGTTGGTGATGGTGGGCGGCATTGCCGACTTGGTATTGTTGAATGGCAATCCATTAACAGATATCAGCCAAACCAAAAATATCGAAGGCGTGATGCTGCACACCCATTATCTCAACAAGGAGTACATTGATGCAGCCCAGAAGAAACTGGTGAAGAAGTAATCAAGTATTAGGGCTTAAAATTTTTGAGTCCCTTTTTCTTAAAAATAAAACAAGCGCGATGGCGGAGGTTAGTGTCATCAATAGCACGGAGGGCACCGGACTGATTGCATTGAAAAGCCCTACACCTGCCGATGCGAGTGAGGCCAGGCCAATTTGGATAAATCCAAGCAAAGCAGAAGCACTGCCGATGGTTCGGGTGAAAGGTGCGAGTGCCAGCGCATTGGCATTAGGGTTGATTAATCCGAGGCAACTCAAACAGATAAAAAACATGGTAATAATTCCATAAAGGCCAAGCCAGCTGCTTGCAACACCTGCCAGAAATAGTATGCTGGCTGCAACCTGTGTGATAAGGGCCGCCCGAAAAATGGCTTCGCTCTTATATCGTTTCATCAGTTGAATATTGATCTGCCCGCCTCCGATAAATCCAACCGATAGCAATGCGAAAATGCCACCATATACTTTGGGGCTTACATTATACAGCTCCATGAAAATAATAGGCGAGCCAGCCACATAGACGAAGAGCGTACAAAACGAGAAAGATCCCGCAAGGGCAAATTTGTTGAAGCTCGGGTTTTTAAGAATATCCCAGAAGGTGAGGAGCATCGGTTTTACTTCCAGCGAGATGGTTGGATCTGGCTGATGACCTTCGGGAAGAAAAAGAACTACCACGATTAAAAACAAAATCGTGATCACGATGAGGCTGATGAATATGGCTTGCCAGCCGAAGGATGTGACAATAAATCCACCAACGGTTGGTGCAGCAAGAGGCGAAACTCCGATGATGAGAAACAGCAAAGAGAAAACACGTGCACTTTGCTCCACCGGAAAAAAATCGCGCACCATGGCCACGGCACCTACCCACGCAGCACTTCCACCAAGGGCCTGAAAAAAACGAAAGACAATCAATGAACCAACACTCCATGATTGCATACATCCCAGGCTAGCGAGAATAAAAATGGCAAGGCCCACGTAAAGAGGCTTTTTTCTTCCATAGCGATCGAGAAAAGGTCCATATAAAATCTGCCCAAGCGCCATACCGATAAAGTAACTTGAAACCGAGAGCGAAATGGTAGCTGTATTGGTATCAAAGTCTTTGGCGAGACTGGCAAAGGCCGGAAGATATAAATCGATGGCAAACGGGGTAACGGTAGAGAGTGCGCCTAAGATCCAAACGATGAGGTGGCTGTTGGTTTTTTTCATGCGCGGCAAACATAACAACAAGTTTGCAATTGAACACCCGAATTGTTAATCGAGTACTTCACAGAAAAAACCTTTTGATTCTAAGAATCGGATTACGTTGGCAGGAACGATGTGGTCGCACTCGGCACGCAAAATTTTGTCGCAGTCATCCAAAGCAAAATTGAATCGCGTGTTTGGAAAGAGAACGTGCAGCTCATTCAACAGCAACAGCGCTGTCTCCGTGTCTTGCACATTCGTTTTGAAAACTTCTACCACAAGCGTGTTGTACATAATTCAACAAATTCTACCTGATGACAACTGATCTGCTTTGTTTTGGACATTCTGATACAAATAAATTTTCCTCCAAAGCATGCTTAACAACGTAAAACGGAATCAATCTGTTTCTCAAAAATCAAAATCTGTTCTATGATTCGCAGAACCTAAAGGTCGTTCGTCTTTTTAACCCGCCTTATTATCCCGAACTATACCTTCCTTTTTGGCTTGGAGAGCTTTTTTTGAAGTTCTTTAGCAGCATCTTCTTTTACGCGGAACTTTACAATCTTTGTCACCAGATCAAGTGGTAACGGTTCATCTAACGGAAATTGAATCGTGCCTTTAGAAGTTTTATAACCTTTCAGCTCTTTCTGAAAGTTGGCAACGCCCGAAGGTGTAGGGAAGAAGCCGATGTGAGTTTTGAACACTGCAAAATAAACCAGCACGCTATTTTGCTTGAATGCAGGCATCCTATAACTGATTACCTCCTGCGCTTTTGGTGCGGCTTTGCGGATCGTTTCGCGCAAGCGTTCCAATCTTTCGCGAAGCTCCCGTGGTTGATCGGCAATATATTCATCAATATTTGCCGCTACTTTTTCATTGGCTTTCATTGCGATTGTTACATCATCTTTTACAACTCTAAAGATACGGACGGCCAACAGGTTTCTCTACTCTGCATGTGTGATTTCTTTCTGCATGGCCTTGGCAATATTACTTAGTTTATGTAAGTGCCGCTGTGTATGCACGGTGAAGAAATGGAGCCATTCGTGGGAGTTAATTGAGGCGAGTCTCGATACTCGATCTTGATACTCATTTCAGCATCCAGTATCAAGAATCCAGCACCTAGTTCTTCGAATAATTAAGCATCCAGTTTAATCCAAATTTGTCTGTCACTTCACCAAACGTAGCTCCCCAGAAGGATTGATGCAGTTGCATTTGAATATTGCCGCCTTCCGACAATTTTGAAAAGAACGAATTGATTTGTTCTTCGCTCTCGCAGTTCAGACATAATTTTACGTTGTTACCTTGCGCCAAAGCTTTGCCAAGGCAATCCGATCCCATCAATGTAATTCCCGCGTTGATTAGCGAGCTATGCAGAATCTGTGCGCCCATCTCGGAAGGCATTTGAGCAGCCATGGGCGACTCAGCAATTTTTTGAAGCTCCAATTCGCCACCGAGGCATTGCTGGTAAAAAGTCATGGCTTCACGGCACTGGCCGTTGAAGTTTAAATAAGGTATCAATTGCGTGTTCATATCGTTTGCGTTTTGTTGATACAAACCTACTGCGCATTTCCCCTCGCATGAATATGCAAATGCGTCAATATGAGGGGTTGTATGCGACAACGTTCCTTTCTAACTTCGAAGCCTAGTTTTAAAGTGATTGTCACCTGAGCATGTCGAAGGGTGACTGGGAAGATTAGTAGTAAGTCAGTCTTCGACAGGCTAAGACTGACATTTATAAAAAGCAATGAAAACTATGAAAACTGTTTCGATCCTCGTTCCCGAAACTGCTGTGTTGGCTGCTATCGTTGATCCGCGTTACATGTTCACGGCCGTGAATGAATTTTTGAAAAGCCAGGGCAAGCCTCCGTTATTTAATGTGCAATTGGTTGGCCTCACGCGCGAAGTGAAGTTGAGTGAAGGATTGTTTTCCGTTCATGTGGATGCTACCCTCAAGACGGCAAAGAAATCGGATCTCGTGATCGTGCCAGCTATCAGTGGTCACCTGGAAACCGCGGTGAAGAAGAACAGAGATTTTCTTCCGTGGATTGTAAAGCAATACAAAGATGGAGCGGAGGTGGCGAGCCTTTGCCTTGGTGCATTTATTCTTGCATCAACGGGGTTGATGGATGGCAAGCAATGTTCTACACATTGGCTTTTTGCGAATGAGTTTCGGAATATGTTTCCGGAGGTGAAGCTGGTGGATCAGAAAGTGATCACCGAACAAAACGGATTGTATAGTAGTGGTGGTGCCAGTTCGTATTGGAATTTGTTGTTATACATCGTGGAGAAATATACCAACCGCGAGATGGCCATCCTCGCTAGTAAATTTTTTGTGCTAGACATGGCGCGTAACACGCAGTCACCTTTCAGTATTTTCAAAGGGCAGAAAGTACATCCCGATGAAGAGATTGTGAAAGTGCAGGAGTACATCGAAGCCAACTATACTGGCAAGATAACTGTGGATGAGTTACGCGAGCGCTTTGGCATCGTCAGGCGCAAGTTCGCGCGCAGGTTCAAACAAGCAACCAACAAA
>CAZNCO010000184.1:0-7973 GCA_964571345.1 uncultured Ohtaekwangia sp. | reverse complement strand
ATGACGTGCATTTGCTTGGCGCGTAACCGCACGAATACGAGCAAGAAACTCGCCAAAATCAAATGGTTTCTTCACGTAGTCAACAGCGCCTTTGTCGAGACCTTCAATGACGCGGTCTGTGCTGTTGAGGGCGCTCATGATCATCACCGGGATTTTGATTTCGAATTTTTTAAAATTGTCGAGAATATCAAATCCACTTTGCCCCGGAAGCATCAAGTCCAGGATGACCAGATCATAGGGTTCGGCAGCCGCAAGGTTGAGTGCTTCGATACCGTTATTGGAAGTGTCAACGGCATAGCCATTTTGTTGCAAGCCCTTCTTCACAAATTCATTCAACTTTGGTTCGTCTTCTACAAGCAGAATCTTCATAATCGCATCAGGGTTGATACAAAGAAAAGGTTTTTCCGTCAATGGCAATTTTTTCGGGCGTAATGATGCGGTAGTCTTTGTTGTAGATTTCGCCCTTTATTTTTACGCGTTCTTTTCCGGCAACGATGATCTCTTTACCTTTTTCAAAAAAGGCGCCAAGTTGTTGCGCCATCATAGCATCGATTTCAACATAAAAACCAGACCCAACGATCATGCTTACTACATTCCCTTTTTCTGATTTGTTCACGCGCGTGATCTTTCCTTTGAATTCAATATTTGAATAATCATGTTTCCCATCAGCCCCGCCATAAAAACCAACCTCTTCTATTCGTAGTGTATCGTTTCCCTGAACGATGGCATGCAACTCGGAAAGATTATATTTAATATTAAAGGAGCGCCCGTAAAAGATTTGAGCTTCTGAGTCTTCTTTTAAAAAGTTGCGAACTTTTTCCGCCTGGTAAGATGGAAAGGAAACCGATAGACTGCCTGATTTACTTTTAAACTTTGCACCGATGCAAACGTGGTTTTGTTTGAAAAGGAGCGAACTCCATTTCCCCGTTTCCTTATTCAATAAATCTAAGTAATAAACTTCCTTAACTCCCTCCACAGGATATTGATAACCTTCGCCACCTGACATTCGGCTACCAATAAATGAAATCAGATCTCCTGCTTTTATTTTTCTTTCATCAAGGATAAACTTTCCCAGGGCTGCAGTGTAACCAACCACCCCATTTTCTAATAAAACTCCTTCCGTGTGTCCATCTTGCTTAATTACTCTGACGATTTCCTTGTCCAAAAAAATCTTGTGGTCAGGCACCCATCGTTGAGAATCATTTTCAGATAGTAGCCTGAACCCTATCCGGTTTTCGTTTGATGTTTCATCAGGCTCTTTCAATTTTAACCATGTATTTCCTATTTTGATTTCGTTCAAAACATTTTTTACCAAAAACCATAACTTGTTTTTTCTTTTTGATTGATTATCCAGCTTATCGAGTCTTTCCAATATCTTTTTGCCTTTCAGATCCATGGTCGCCCGAATTTCAATGAAGCTGCCCGGTTGCACGTTTGCTATCATCCATTTTCCATTCGAAGGATTGAAAATGAATTGTTCTTCTCCACCATCTGTTTTCAGAATCAGACGCTCATACGCGAATCTATTACCGGGGAGAATTGAGACAACCGTTCCTTTTAGTTCCCTTACTTCAAATCGCTGACTCCACGAAAAAAAGCTAACTGCGATTAAGTAAATTGTTAAAAAATGTTTCAAGAGGTCTTTTTGAAACGAAATTAAGTAGCCAGGATAAGTCAGGGCTAAAGTTCAAATTAACTTTTCTTCACTCGCCTAGATGATAGATACGCTCGGTGTGTCTTGCAATGTCTTCTTTATAGAAAAGCACGTCTTTGAATTTACCTTGCACATACAATGAAGATTCATCATTGAAGTGTGGCGAAGCAGGATCTCCGGATGGTCCGCCAGTAACTACTGATTTTGCTTTGATCCGTTTTCCGAATTCCACCGCACACACAAAGCTGTTTCCTACACTGCCATACATCTTTTTGGTGTTAGGATATTTCTTGCTTCCAAATGCCGCCAGTGATCCCCAAAGAGACGAAGTAAACGGAACAGCAAGGCTTGGTTTACTGTCGTCAAACACTCCTTCAATGCTTCCTGAGATTCGTTGAAAGCGATTGGCTTCTCCCCACGCTACCTGCCATTTGCCGAAGTCGGTGGTAATCTCTTTGATGGCGTTTTGCAAGCCATTCATCTTTTCACCAACCGTGGTTTCATTCTTTAAATAGTCAATCATTTCCAACTGACTAAACTTCGGTGACAATCGCGCACTCACCAGTTGACGAAGATTTTGTGCCCAATAAATAGAGAGCAAAGTCGCTACGGATTCATTCCCCCATTTATAATCCCATGCTTTCAGGATTTGAATTGCATCGCGATAATTCTTCAGCGTATCAGTAGTCGATGCGGCTTCATCGTAGGCTTTCAACAGGTAGGGTAGCAGTCGCTCCATGCCCGGCAGCCACGGATCGTATGCAGCTGTGATTAATTTATCCAGGGTAAATTTCTTTTCCTGGGCCAGTACTTTCACCGCGTGAATGCCCCGTGCGTTCTCTGCATCAGGCGCCATGTAAGCAGGATATTTAGTTTTGTCAGGGCTACTTTCGCCAGAAGAAGTAAAAGGAGTCTGATTACAATTTTGAATCCAGCCGCTTGACGGATTTTTCAGTTGAACGAGTTCACTCAGTTCATGCAATCCTTTCCAGTCGGTTTCAGGATTTCTTCCATCCACAGGAGCCTCCCAATTGAAATTTGGATTTCGTTTTGGAATAAAGTTTCCGTGCCAGTAAGCGATGGTGCCGTCTGCATCCGCATAGAGTGTATTATTTGATGAATTGGTTCGCAGCTCCATCACCTTTCTGAACTCATCATAATTTTTAGCCTTAGTGCGCTGATACGATTGCGTTAGCGCTTTGAGGGGTTCAATCATTATTTTAGTGCAGATCCATTTCCCGTTTCGCTCAGCCACTACGGGAGCGTGATGTGTTTTATATACTGTAAATTCTTTTTTCAATTTCTGGTTTCCTTTCTTATACATGATGGAGACCTTTTCGCTTTTTACGTCTCTCGTTTCTGTTCCGTATTTATAAAAGTAGTGATCACCTTTTTGTGAAATCGTCTCTTCATACTCATCGATGGCATCCGCACGACTCGAAGGGTGCATCCAGCCAACGCGTTCATTGAATCCCTGGTAAATAAAAAACTGTCCCCACGTTACTGCCCCATATGCGTTCAGGCCTTCTTCGCTGCTCACATGAATCTCGGATCGGAAATAAAAAGATGTATGAGGATTGATCATCAGTAAGGCATTGCCCGAAGCTGTTTTAAAAGGAGCAATCGCAAAACCATTTGATCCGCGCGGTTCATCATCGCCATCATCGGTCACTTCTTCTTTGAATGTTGAAATGCGCTTTCCATAAAAGGATTCCAACTCGGCAAGGGAGATAGATTCGATGTCGCCACCGATACTGCCTTCGCTGAAGAGCAGTGGCATCCACGGCTGAAAGCGTTTGATCAGTTTTGGTTTTGTTTGCGGATGGGTGTAGAGATAATAGTTTATGCCGTCAGCAAAAGCGTGGCAGATGCGTTTCATCCATTGCGGACTTTCTCCAAAGATGGAAATCGCCTGGAGGGTATCAAGATACAAGCGTTGGCGCAGGTCGTGATAGATGAAATTTTCGCCCTCTGCTTCTGCCTGGCGGGCAGTGGCTGTGATATAATTTTTCTCCACGCGTTTGAAGTCATCTTCGCATTGAGCGTACAGCATTCCAAAAACAGCATCGGCATCGGTCTTGCCTGATATGTGCGCAATGCCCCACTTATCACGGGTGATCGTGATGCCTTTGGCTTGTTCTTTCCATTTGGAAATTTCCTGTGACGTAAAAGGTTGGCACAATACCGAAAAAGGAATCAGGAGAAGGAGTAATAATTTTTTCATAGAAACCGATATGCTTATGATTTTTGGAGATAGGTAGTGGTTAATTTTTTCAGCGCGTTAAGCTCATTACTTTCCATGGCTGTCGTTTTTACTTTCAGCAACAGTTCAAACAGTACATCTTTATTATATCCCAGGCGGGCAGCAACATCCGAGCAGTATTTGATTTCTTCTTTGTACATGCGTTCGTCAATTTTCATAAGCTGCACCACGCTGAAGATGTAGTTGAATTTTTGCTCGGGTGTGAGGCTGGTGGGGATGATGATCTCATGTGATTCATAAAACAACGTGGCTACGGAAGATTCGGGAAATCCATTTGCCTTGCCAATGTTTGTAATAAACTCTCTTTCGCGCGGAGCCATTTCGCCATCGATGCGAGCGAGGTTCACCAGGATTTTTAATTGCTCTAAGTGTGCCATCGGATATTGTTTTTTCGTGATTTCTGAAACCGACCTCAACCAAAGTTAATTTTAATTCCTCTATCTTACATCAGTTATTATTTTAATTCGGTGATCGTGAATTTTCTTGCGCACATATATCTCTCAGGTGCTGATCGTGAAGTAATGATTGGAAATTTTATCGGTGATTTTGTGAAAGGAAAAGATCTGGAAGCCCGGTTTGGATCAGGGATATCGTGCGGAATAAGGCTTCATCGCGAAATTGATTTTTTCACAGATCGCCATCCCATTGTAAAACAAAGTAAAGATCGCTTACGCGAAAAGTATCGACACTATGCTGGAGTGATTGTGGATATTTTCTACGATCATTTCCTGGCGAAGAATTGGGACGCTTACTCTGCGCAATTTCTTCCCGACTATGCAGAAGAATGTTATGCCACTATTCTGTCGTTTGAAAAAATTCTGCCGGAAGAAGTCAACTACCTGTTGCCGTTCATGATCAAAGGGAATTGGCTGGTAAACTATGCGCGATTGGAAGGCATTCATCGTGCCCTCAGTGGTATGGCTCGCAGGAGCAAGTTTGATTCAAAAATGGAGGAGGCATCGATCGATTTGAAGAGAGATTATCAGGCATATGAAAATGAGTTCGCTGAATTTTTTCCGTTGCTCATAGCTTATTGCAGCGATTGGCTTGCCCTTCATTCACCGTCAGCTCAGAGTTGATTCAAACTAAGGCAGCATTCAGCAGACGATTCCATCATAAGCGGAAAAAATTATCTTTGCATTTCATGAACATTCAATCTCTCTATCAGAAATTTCAGGAGTGCAAGGGCATCTCCACCGACACTCGTAAAATTCTACCGGGTTCACTTTTTGTTGCGCTCAAAGGCCCTAAGTTTAATGCCAATGCTTTCGCGGAAGAGGCAATCAAGAAAGGAGCAAAGTTTGCAGTTGTTGATGACGCAAATTATGTTTTAGACGATCGCTATTTGTTGGTAAAAGATGGACTTGATGCACTTCAGCAATTGGCGAAACATCATCGCGACAGGTTAAACATTCCTGTGATCGGGCTTACTGGCTCAAACGGGAAGACAACCAGTAAGGAATTAGTGAATGCCGTGCTTTCAAAGAAATTTAAAACCTATGCTACGAAAGGAAATCTTAACAACCACATTGGTGTGCCTCTTACCCTTTTGTCTATTGATAAGTCAGTGGAAATAGCCATTGTGGAGATGGGTGCAAATCATGTAGGTGAGATTGCAAGCTTGTCTGAAATTGCGAACCCAACACATGGTTTTATCACAAATATTGGTAAGGCACACATCGGCACGTTTGGGGGATTTGAAAATATCATTCGTGCGAAGACGGAATTGTACAGGCATCTGATCGCACACAATGGAACTGTTTTCATCAATTCACAGAATCCTATTTTGTCGCGGATGGCTACACATTTTAAGAGCCCGGTATTCTACCCGGTGGCAGGTGATTATTACCATGCCGAATTAATCTCGGCTGATCCTTTTATCAAATTCAAAGCTGAGAACGGTGAGGTGGTTGAAACGAAATTGTTGGGAGCCTATAATTTTGAAAACATTGCAGCGGCCCTTTGCGTTGGCAAATATTTTGGAGTAGATGCTGCAATGGCAAACGAAGCGGTAGCTAATTACGCTCCGGAAAACATGCGTTCACAGATACTGAAGAAAAACAGCAACACAATTATTTTGGATGCCTACAATGCCAACCCAAGCTCGATGGCGGCTGCTATTGAAAACCTTGCGGCCATGCAAGCAAGGCATAAAGTAGCGATCCTTGGTGATATGTATGAGTTAGAGGAAGAAGCAGCGAAAGAGCACCGCGCAGTTGGGCAATTATTAAAAGCGAAGAAGCTTGCAGATGTTTGGCTCGTAGGGGAGCTGTTTGAAGCAGCCAAGAGTGAAATGCCCGAGGCCCGATTCTTCCCGAGTAAAGAGAAATTAATAGAAGCCCTGAAGCAAAATCACTTTCAGGATGCAGTGATTCTCGTGAAAGCTTCGCGCGGCATGGGGCTGGAGACCATCGTGGATTTCTTATAAGTACCGCTTCAATTATTGGGAGCTCCATCGTTCACCCAACAGGTGATCTGATTGATTTGTGTTTGACTTAGTCCACCGCCAGGTGGCATATTCTGATTAATCGCACTTACTATTGATGAGCCATTTGCTTTGATAGCTGAATAAGATGTGAGGTTGGGGCTGCGGCTTCCATTGTGACATCCGCTGGTCGCACAGTTTCCGGAAATGATTGGGTTGATGGTGGCTGAGAAACTTGGCCCATTTCGTGCGATTGTAACGGTAGCAGATGCCTGGCAATTGGTAGCATCCATAACGGTGATAGAATATGTGCCAGCACTCAAGCCGGAAAAAGCGTTGGACGATTGAAATGCATTAGAGTTGAGTTTGTATTGAATAGGAGCCACTGCTCCAGCCACGGAAACAGAGATTGCTCCGTTCGCGGTGGGACACCCTGTATTAGGTGTGGAAGTGGCAGTTATCATAAGACTAGTTCCATCGTTGTTTACCGAAATAATTTGTGAAGCTATACATCCCAGGCTGTCTTTTACATTGACGGTATAACTTCCGCCTGTTAAATTGGCAAAAAGCCCACTCGATTGATACGTGCCGCCATTCAGGCTAAACGTATGGCTACCACTGCCCCCTTGTGCAACTGCGGTTATACTGCCATCGCTGGCTCCGCACGAAGTTGCGTTCTGTGATACAAGAGTTAGAGCTAAGTTTGAACCTGAACATTTATTGTTAAGTGACTCTACGTGCTCATACGTGCAGGACGATATCAGAAGAAGAAAAATAAATATCTTTGAAAGCGTTACTCTTTTCATTTTTGCTAAAGGTCATCACAATAACAGAGATAAGCCTTATTCGATTACACGAATGCGCGAAAAAGTATAAACATCGCTTATATTCGTATACCAAATTTTTCTTTTATGGATTTCCCCCTCATTCTGAAATTTCTCAAAGACATTGCAAAGAACAATAACCGCGAGTGGTTTGAAAAAAATAAGTCTCGCTACCTGGAAGCCAAACAACAGTATGAGGATTTTTTAGAAGTGCTTCACAAGGAGTTTTTAAAGTTTGACGAAGGATTAGCGGGTCTTAATCCGCGTAAGCTTGGTTTTAGAATTTATCGTGACGTCCGCTTCAGCAAAGACAAGCGCCCGTACAAAGTAAATATGGGAGCGGGATTTTCGCCCGGTGGCAAGATGATGCAAGAGCCCGGCTACTATATTCATATCGAGCCGGGGAAAAGTTTTGTTGCAGGCGGAATGTATATGCCAAGCCCTGAAAACCTGGCTAAGATCAGGCAAGAGATTGACTACAACAGCAAAGCTTTTTTAAAGGTGCTGAATGATAAAGCATTCAAGAAATATTTTGATGGACTGGATGATTTTGATAAACTGAAGACAATGCCAAAAGGCTATCCGAAGGATCATCCGCAGATAGAATTCTTAAAACACAAAAGTTACATTGTCTCTCATTCATTTACCGACAAGGAGGTGACTGACAAAAAATTTATTACTGCCATTGGCGCTGCTGCGAAGAATATTAAAAAGCTAAACGATTTTTTGAATCACGCCATTGCGGAATAACCTTAGCGGGAAGCATTTACTCCTTCAACAACGCGAACGGGGAAAGTGATGATGAAA
>CAZNCO010000183.1:0-7973 GCA_964571345.1 uncultured Ohtaekwangia sp. | reverse complement strand
CGCTTGGAGAACTTGAAAGCAACCTGGAAAATAACGGAATCGGGGATTACTTATTTGATGAGATGGAGAAAGTAAAAGACCTTGTAGGAAACATTATTTCAAAAACACGCGATGAACAAATCAAACTGAGTTAAGAGTTCTAGAGGGATACTAAGAGGCATCAATTTGATACTTCTCTATTTTTGAATACAGTGTTTTGCGATCGATATTCAATATCCGCGCTGCCTTTGATTTGTTATAACCAACCTTTTGTAGTGTCTTTGTTATTATTTCGCGTTCCTGGTTTTCTTGAAGCGATCTGAGATCCGGCAATTGACTTGAGGTTGGCTCCGTGTAGGATTCACGATCATCAAAATTTACAGGTGTAGTCATTTCAGGCGGTATTGCATCCATGGCAATGGTGCTAGCGTTTGTAAATAAGACAGATCTTCTGACCACATTTTTCAATTCTCTCAGGTTACCTGGCCACGAATACTTCCTAAACGTATCAAGTACTTCCTCGCTAAAATCGATGGTGGTGCGATTCAATTCTTTATTCGCCATTGTTCTAAACAGGGAGGCAAATAGAATAAGATCTTCGTTTCTTTCCCGTAAAGGCGGAACATAAATGGAAAATTCATTAAGACGATGAAAAAGATCTTCGCGAAAAGCCCCTTTCTTAACATTTGTGATCAAATTATCATTGGTAGCTGTTATTATCCGCACATTGATTTTAGTTGGTTGGCTACTCCCAACCTTATAGATCGTTCGCTCCTGAATTGCGCGTAATAATTTTATCTGAACCTCATAGGATAAATTACCAACTTCATCTAAGAAAATAGTGCCGTTGTTAGCAGCTTCAAATTTCCCAATACTGTCTGTGACGGCTCCTGTAAACGAACCCTTCGTGTGACCAAACAACTCGCTGGCGGCTATTTCATTTGATATAGAACCGCAATCAACTGCCACAAAGGGAGCAGTTGCTCTGGAGCTTAATGAATGAATCAACCTTGCAATGTATTCTTTCCCCGTTCCGCTTTCGCCTTCGATGATTACGGACAGATCCGTTGGGGCTACTAGCTTCGCATGCTCGTGCAATTTTTTCGAAGCTGGGCTATCTCCTGTAATGAAATGATTGATTGGCTCTAGCACCGAAGGCTTTTGTCCGGGATCTAAAGCGCGTTCGATGGTAAGAAGCAACTCATCTGGGTTTACCGGCTTAAGAATATAATCTTTTGCTCCAGCCTGAATCGCTTTTACGGCCGTACGCACATCGTTGAAGCTAGTCATGATAATGACTGGAGTAGTTTTTGCGTGTCGTTTTATCTCCTGAAGAAATTCAATGCCATTGCCATCCGGGAGGCGGTAATCCAGAAGGATTAGATCAAAACGCTGGTTCTTAAATAATTTTAAACCTTCCAATCCCCGATGTCTGACAGTTGCCTGGAATCCCTTTTTGTGCAGAAATCCTTCCAGCATTCCAGAAAACGTAATATCATCTTCTATGATAAGTATGGCAGACATCGGTACAAATCTAAATTCAACTGAGCGTCATGTCATATGGGTCTATTTGAGTCTGGTGCATTTTTATCATTGCCGTTATCGCTACGTTAGCTACACCTTCCTTTCATCTCGTTAGGTAAAAATTAAGCCGGAAAAAATCCGGCTCATTTTCATTCTACCAGAGTGATTACTTAATCACCTTACCGTCTTTATCGAGCTTAATGGTCTTGGTTTCTGTTCCCTTTTTCAACTCGACTTCATATCCCTCTTTCGCGGTATATGCCTTTGAAATTTCCCAGCCTTTGTAATCATCGCCAGCAAGAGTCTTTTTTACCGCTTCGGGAAGACTTTCTGCTTTGATTTCAGTTTTCTCCTGAATGGCATTTTCGGTTTTAATGCCATCAGCAGCAGGCTTTGTTTGCGCACCGGCTACAAATGAAACTGCACCAAGCAGGATTGCGGAGAGAAAAATTTGCTTTTTCATAGGTATTATTTTTTTAGTTAAAGTTTTAAAACTCCCTACCAAAAAATAATGCCAGATATCTAGCGAGGCAAAATCACATTGCAATGGCACAAATTTGTGGTGGTTGAGCAAGCATGCCACAATATTGTGTGGACATATTCCACAATTGTGTTGCGATCTTCCCCATCAAATCAAATTCCTGAAGTGTTGACGATGAACTTCACTAATTAAAAATCTGCCAGTGCCGCAAGTGCATTTGGATTACTGACAATAATCTTTCTTCCTTTTGTTGTGATCACACCTTCTGATTTAAGTTTCGAGATTAGCCGGGCAACAGTTTCAATTGTCGCGCCTACAAACGAGGCAAGGTCGGCTATGGATAAAGTTATTTCAATCTCGCTTGCATCATCTCGTTTCCGGGTATCGCTCTCGGAGAAATCAATAAGCTTAACGCGATACATTACAATTCAAACTTTTGCCCAAAGGCGGTAAGGAGTCTACAATCATTTGAACCTGAGATTGAAAAAAGTAATGGGACGGTCAAAGAGTTCTTCTGAACAGAGACTCTACGAACTCAGTTTTGTTGAAGAGTTGCAAATCATCTACCTTCTCTCCTACACCAATGAAGCGAACAGGGATTTTGAATTCATCCGAGATGCCGATTACTACTCCGCCTTTTGCAGTGCCGTCAAGCTTTGTAATGGTGAGGCATGTAACATCTGTCGCCTTTGTGAATTCGCGTGCCTGAATCACTGCGTTCTGACCCGTGCTGCCATCGAGCACAAGCATCACATCGTGCGGAGCGCCTGGCAATACTTTCTCTATCGAGCGCCTGATTTTTGAAAGCTCTGCCATCAGGTTCACTTTTGTGTGCAAGCGCCCAGCCGTATCGATGATAATGATGTCTGCGTTTTGTGCTACACCTGTCTGCACGGTTTCAAAAGCAACTGCGGAAGGATCTGTATTCATACCTTTGGAAACAACAGGCACTCCAACGCGCTCACCCCAAAGTTTAAGTTGATCCACCGCTGCCGCACGAAACGTATCTGCCGCTCCCAGCACAACTGACTTGCCTTGATTTTTGAACTTCGCAGCAAGTTTGCCAATAGTGGTTGTTTTGCCCACACCGTTCACACCCACTACCATTAATACATACGGTTTGGGGATATCGGCCCCCAGTTCTTTTGTTTCAATGGAGTTGTTTTCAGCGAGAAGCAAAGCGATTTCTTCTTTCAGAATTTTATCCAGCTCTGAAGCATTGGTGTATTTATCCTTCGCAACGCGCGCCTGGATGCGCTCGATGATCTTCAATGATGTATCCACCCCCACATCAGAGGAAATAAGGATCTCTTCCAGGTTATCAAGTACTTCATCATCTACCGTAGACTTGCCGAGGATCGCTTTCCCCAACTTCGAAAAGAAACTCTCCTTAGACTTTTGCAGCCCGTGATCGAGTGATTCCTTCTTTTCCTTTCCGAATAAATTGGAGAAAAATGACATGGCTTTTGAATTAAAAAGAAAAAGTCCCTTGTTGGGGACTTTTCAAAGATCATACAAAAAAAGGTATTATCCTTTCTTTGCCAATGTTTCTTTCACGAGGTCTGTAGGTACAATCTCTTCTTTGAAGATGTATGCACCGGTTTTATCAGACTTCACTGCACGGATCACTTTTGCGTAGTTTTTTCCATCCGTTTTCTTTAACGAAGCAACAACTTTCTTTGCCATGGTTATTTAATTTCTTTGTGAACAGTATATTTTTTCAACACCGGGTTGTATTTCTTTAGTTCAATACGCTCGGTTGTGTTTTTACGATTTTTAGTGGTGATATAACGGCTCATGCCCGGCATGCCGCTGGTTTTGTGCTCAGTGCACTCTAAAATCACCTGAATGCGGTTTCCTTTCTTTGCCATGGTTCTTCTCTTTAGATGTTAGCAGTAAGGGTTCCTTTCTGGCGTGCTTCTTTCAACACAGCAGAAATACCTTTTGAATTGATTGACTTAAGCGCTTTGGTAGACACTTTTAATGTAATCCACTTGTCTTCTTCAGGAACATAGAATTTCTTCTTCTGAAGATTAGGATAAAACCTGCGCTTGCTCTTGTTGTTGGCGTGAGAAACGTTGTTTCCTACGCGAGGTCTTTTACCGGTAATTTCACAAACCCTTGCCATACAAATTGCTTTAAAATTGATTCCTCCTAAAAAAGGGACTGCAAATATCGGGAAAACAACAGTAATTATACAAGCTGACTTTCAAAATAAATCAAACTCCCACTATTTAGAGAATTTAGGGTTATTTTGATGAGGTGAAAAATGTCTATCTGTTGGTTTTAGGCCTTATTTTGAGCTTGCAGGCGGTTTCTCAAGAAACCGGCATCGACAGCCTAAAAGCACTTTTGCACAACCCTGATCAAGCCACTGTTCTCAAAGCACTTAACGAGTTATGCTGGGAATTGCGTTTTCAAATGCCGACACGGCACGAACATACGGTTTGCAAGCCCTCGCCCTTGCCGAAAAATATGGGGCATCCGGAAGCTCAGGCTCAAACTATCGATGGAAAAAATATCAATTCAAGGCTAAGTCTAATTCACGGGGCCATTGAGATCGATTCTTAGCCTGGCCGGAAAGGAACCATAGCAACTATATTCGTTCCCAATCATCAACATCTACGCCCCTTCACGGATAGAAAATACCCATTAAAGGGTATTCTACATTCAACACAGCGATATCACCTTTGAAGGAATAATAATTTCCATGGACGAATATATCTGCAAAAACTCTCCACGTGAAAAACCAATTGCCATTCGGCTTTTTGAATTTGAACTGGAGTGGCAACGCGGAGAGAAAAAAATAATCATCCCGTATGCCAACATTGTTTCGTTGAACTTGAATAAGGTAGGAAGCAAATACATCACACGAATTGACTCAGATTTTCAGGGTACGCTGGTAGTGACCAATCGGTTTTATCTAAGCAGTGGTGAGTTTGAAGACCAGTCCAGGCAATACAACACATTTATAAGACTCCTGCACCTGCATTTAAATAAGCGGGCTACTACCACTTTCCTGATTGGCACGCCTGTCAAATTTCTGGCCCTCATTTTGACAGTCGCTGCCATTTTCTCGACCACGTTACAATGGGCCATGATGAATGTTTTTGGCTCCGTTCATCTCACTGCCACAATTATTAATGCGATTATCTTTCTCGCCATTGCCCTCCGATGCGCAAAATCCTTCCCTAAAGCCTATAGCGGAAATGATATACCACTTCATTTTCTGCCGACTATTTATTAGCTAATAAAATGAGGGGTAAAGGTAAACTTCAATATCAGTTGCGAAAAAGAAAACATACCAAGTAATCAGGGCCTTGCAATGTGCGAGGCTATAGTTTTTAAGAACCTGATTAAATAGGGACCTTTTAGAATTGAATCAAATTTCTAATCCGGTTCTTTTGTAATTGATCAGAGTAGATTTCGCTGCCAATTACCCAACAAATTTCCGTTCTTTACTTAATAAAAAATTTCTTCATGCAAGTTTTAGGACGTTCCGATCGGGTAGATCTACCGGGCCTGGGGCTTACGGGCATCCACGCCAAAGTAGACACAGGGGCTTACACGTGTAGTCTTCATTGCTCGCAGGCAGAAGTAGTTGGCGGTGTGCTTGAATTTGTGTTGTTGGATGAGGAGCATCCTGAATTCACCGGCATGAAATTTCGATTCACTAAATATGATAAACGTGAAATCAAAAACTCTTTTGGCGAAGCAGAGTTACGATTCGTGATCAAAACGAAAATAAAAATTTACGATAAAGTAATACGAGCCGAATTTTCGCTCAGTAACCGCGGCAATTTGAAATTTCCTGTTTTGCTCGGCCGCAAAATTTTGCGTCATCGCTTTTTGATAGACGTGACTAAAAAAGATTTATCTTTCGATAGCTGCAAGAAAGAAGACGCTAGTAGTAAGACATAAGATATCTTTTCTGCAAGTCCCAATATATAAGTCCTAAAATATGAACATCGCTATTCTCTCGCGCGACCCAAAACTATACTCCACCCGAAGGCTGAAAGAAGCAGGTGAAAGCCGGGGTCACAAAGTTGAAATTATCGACCACATGAAATGCATACTACTTATTGAGAAGAAAAATCCGATGGTGTGGTACAATGGCCGTAAGCTTGACTATTTTGATGCGATCATACCTAGGATTGGCGCATCGGTTACGTTCTATGGTGCAGCGGTTGTTCGTCAGTTTGAGATGATGAAGGTTTTCACAGCAGTAGAGTCACAGGCGCTGATTCGCTCGCGAGATAAATTACGCAGCCTTCAAATTCTTTCGCGCGCTGGCCTTGGGTTGCCTAAAACCATTTTCATGGATTATTCGAAAAACACGGAAGGCATTATTGAAGCTGTGGGAGGAGCACCCGTAGTCATTAAATTATTGGAAGGTACTCAAGGGCTTGGTGTAGTACTGGCAGAAAACAAAAAGGCAGCGCAATCTGTGATCGAAGCTTTTCATGGAGTGAAGGCGCGCATCATCGTGCAGGAGTTTATCAAAGAAGCAAAAGGTGCAGACATTCGAGCTTTTGTAGTGGATGGTGAAGTAGTGGGCGCCATGCGCAGGCAGGCGCGCGATGGTGAGTTCAGATCCAATCTGCATCGTGGCGGCACGGCAACGGTGGTGAAATTAGACCGTTATGAGAAACACGCTGCCATCGAAGCAGCAAAAAAAATCGGGTTGGGAGTAGCAGGTGTAGATATGCTGCCCTCCAAACGCGGACCGTTGATAATTGAAGTAAACTCTTCGCCTGGCCTTGAGGGAATTGAAGGAGCCACCAAAGTGGACATTGCCGGAAAGATTTTCAAGTATATTGAAGCAAATGCGAAGAAGAAGAAGATTCAGAAAGATAAAATTAATGCGTAGTTAAGAATTTAGAATTTTTAAGATGTCCAAACACATAACCATAGCCGATCACGAAATTCATCCCGGGGAATTCAAAGAGATCAATATTAATATCGCGCGGCTTCCTTCGCGAACACAGATTGATACACCCATTTATGTTTATCGCGGTTTGGAGGATGGGCCGGTACTCGCGCTCACAGCAGGGATGCACGGAGACGAAATCAATGGCATGGAGATCGTGCGTAGAATTATTGACCTTGGTCACAATCGCGTAAAGCGCGGAACGGTATTGTGCATGCCCGTTATCAACGTTTACGGATTTCTAAACTACTCACGCGAAGTACCCGATGGAAAAGACATCAATCGCTCCTTTCCAGGAAGCAAGACGGGGTCATTGGCCGCGCGCGTTGCCTACCACATGACACACGATGTGTTGCCTTTCATTGACTACGGTGTTGATTTTCATACCGGTGGAGCCATGCGCACCAATTATCCGCAAGTAAGATGTATGATGCAAGAGTCGATCAATGTTGAGTTAGCAAATGCATTCCACGCTCCCTTCACATTGGACGCCCCCTTCCGCCCGCATTCACTTCGATTAACAGCTTCGAAAAAGAACAAGCACATCATCGTGTACGAAGGTGGTGAATCGGTGCGCTTTGATCAACATGCTATTGAAGAGGGTGTGAACGGCACTCTACGTCTAATGAAGCATTTAAACATGATAGATTGGGCACCCGAGCCAAAGGAGGAAAATAAAATCATCTGGAGTTCATCGTGGGCGCGGGCCCGTACGGCCGGACTGTTTCAGGCTTTAGTAAAGTGCGGAGAGTTTATCAATAAAAATCAATTGGTAGGTACGCTCACGGATCCTTTCGGAGAATTTAAAGAACAAATTAAGTCGCCATCTTCCGGTTATGTGATTGGATTAAATAATAATCCTGTAGTAAATGCTGGAGATGCCCTGCTGCATATTGGTGTTGATAATGTTTGCAAAATCGGAGGCGGAAGCGAAGACTAATCAACCATTTCAAATCTGGCAAATGATGAAACATATATTGTCGATTGCACTGTCATTGATTATTGGGGTAGCCTTTTCTCAAAAGGTTCGTGATTATTCGCAAATGGTGAACGAACTAG